>NZ_JBAUJB010000024.1:0-5915 GCF_049683355.1 Mycobacterium sp. | reverse complement strand
GCGCTGCAGCGTGCGGCGGATCTGGTCATGGGATCGCCGGTGGCGCGTCTGCCCTTGCGGTTCGCGTGGGTGTCGGCGGAACTCGCGATGGTCCGCGGCGACGGCGGCGCCGCCGTCGCCCATGCCGAACACGCACTGCACCTGGCCTCGACGCTGGGGTCGACGCGCCACCTCGTCAAGTCCGGGGTGGTCCTGGCCGCTGCGCGGTGCAGTAGCGGCGACGTCGCTGCGGCACGTCGACAGGCCGATGAAGTGCTGGTGGCGGCCGGGGCATCCGGGTTGGTCCCGTTGCGGTGGGCGGTGGCGTGCCTGCTGGCCGATATCGGCAGCGGGCAGCATTCGCCCGTCGAAATCGCGGCCATCCGCGACAGCTGCGTCGAAACCGTGACCCGACGGGGCGGCGTGTGGCGATCGTGGTAACCCGGTTGTGCCCTGTCCGGTCGTTATTGTTTAGCTGAGCCGCACCCTGTGGTGGGGCCACCTGCCCACCGGCAGACCCACCTCCCGCGACGCGGGGAGTGCCCCCGACGTAACGCTGGAGATACCGCCCACGATGACAATTTCGGGAGAACATCTCGACGCTGTCGTCGCTGAGGCGGTCGCCGGCGACCGGGACGCGCTCCAGGAAGTGCTGAAGACCATCCGTCCTGTCATCGTCCGGTACTGCCGGGCGAGGGTGGGGACCACGGAGCGCAGTGGACTCTCAGCAGACGATGTCGCACAGGAGGTCTGCTTGGCTGCCATCACAGCGCTGCCGCGCTACAAGGATCAGGGACGCCCGTTCCTGGCCTTCGTCTACGGCATCGCTGCACACAAGGTTGCTGACGCCCATCGTGCTGCCGGGCGCAACCGGGCCGATCCGATGGATGTGGTCCCGGAGCGGCTGTCTGTCGAGTCGGGCCCCGAGCAGCTGGCGATCGAGTCCGAACGGTCGACCCGGATGAACGAACTTCTGCAGATCCTTCCGGACAAACAACGGGAGATCCTGATACTGCGTGTGGTTGTCGGGATGAGCGCGGAGGAGACCGCCACGGCCGTCGGCAGCACCGCCGGCGCGGTGCGGGTGGCGCAGCACCGCGCGCTGGCGCGGCTGAAGACCGAGATCATGGCGACGGGGCGGGACCATGCCTGACTTCGGACGCTGGACTTCCAACGGGGGTGATCCCTCCCTCAACGAGATCAACCGCACCGACCAGTTCCTCGACGCGTTGGCCGCGCAGGAGCCGGTGTATGCGACTGATCGCGGCGAAGCCGAACTGGCGAACCTGCTGGCAGGCTGGCGCGACGACGTCCGCGAGACGCCGATGGGTGAGCTGCTGACGACGAACGAGGCCGCGCAGGCGCTGGACCGTGTCACCCCGCGGGGCCGCGGCCGACGGCTGTCGCTGGCGGTGGTGGGTTCGGCGGCCGCCGCGGTGTTGTGCCTCGGCGGCTTCGGCGCCGTGGTTGCGGGGGCTGGGCCTGGTGACGCGCTGTACGGGTTGCGGACGATGCTGTTCGGTGAGCAGACCACGACCCGTGACGACGCGGTGATCCTGGCTGCCCAGACCGAGATGGCGCAGGTGCAGGAGCTGATCGAGCAGGGCGACTGGCAGGCCGCCCAGGACAAGCTGCAGACGATCACCACCACCGTGGCGACGGTGAACGACGTCGAGAGCAAGCAGGAGCTGGTCACGCAGTGGCAGGAGCTCACGGTGAAGGTCGAAGCGCAGGACCCGGCCGCCATCGTCGAGCCGGGCGCACCGCCGCCGGTCTTCCCGGAGGTGCCAGTGGTCGAACTCGACCCCGGCACGCTCGTCCCGCTGCTGCCCGGGACCACCGAAACCTCGGAGACCACCACATCGGAGACCACCACGTCGGAGACCACCACGTCGACTTCTGAGACGACTTCTGAGACGAGTACGTCGGAGACGGCGACCTCGGAGACGAGCACTTCGGCGACGAGCACGTCGCCGACGGAGACCAGCTCGCCGGTCTCTGAGACGCCGCCGACAACTACTTCGCCGTCGGCCACTTCGCCGTCCACGTCGCCCACACCGACGACCAGTCGGTCACCGGTGTCGACCACCACCACCACGTCGACGTCGGTCATCGCCCAGCTGTCCACGACGGCGCCTTCGCCGAGTTCGGCGGCTCCACCGAGTGCGGCGGCTCCGTCGGCGAGGTCGACAACTACGCCGGTACCGTCTCCGACTCCGACGGTGGTGCCGTCACCGACACCTGCGCCGCTGCCGACCACCACCACGCTGGGTGTGGCCCCGGTGGTTCCGGGCTGACTCGCCGGCTGTGTTCAGCCCTCAGCGATAACCGTCGGACTCCGACGTCGCCTCGTTGAGCGAGGCATCGGCGTACCCGCGGCAGTAGTCCCACGTGACGTAGGAATCCGGTTCCGGGTCGAAGGCCGGTTCGTGGGGGCGGACGGTGCCGTCGACGAGCAGTTGCAGCAGGTTCGCGCGCAGCATGTCCCAGTCGTGGTAGTGGTCCTGCTGGCATTCGTCACAGCAGACGACCAGACCGCGTATCCCCTTATGGGCGAGCAACGTCTCGTAGATCGCCAGGTCGGCGAGGTCGGCTTCGACCGCGGTGCGCTCCTGCGGGTCCAGTGGCTGACCCGGCTCCAGGGCGTCGAGCGCTGCCGACGGATCGCAAGGGTCGTCGGCGAACGGGTCGGGCGGCAGTCCTGGCGGCAAGTGATCTCGCACGACTCCAAGACTACGCAGCCTCCCAGGTATCGCGCCAGCGCTTCCGCGGCACGCCGACCAGGGAGGTGGTGCGATCGTTCATTGGAGGTGGGGAACCGAAACTGCGAGCTCGATGCCGATAAGATGGAGGTTTCAGGCCGTGCCCGGGCCTGGCTGCACCTGTTACTGGAGGCTTATCCGTGTCGCTTGCCGAAAGCAGCATCCCCCTCGCCGTTCCGGTGCCCACCGGCGGTGATGACCCCACCAAGGTCGCGATGCTGGGGCTCACCTTCGACGACGTCCTGCTGCTGCCCGCGGCCTCGGACGTGATCCCGGCCACAGCTAACACGTCGAGCCGGTTGACCCGCAAGATCCGGCTGAAGGTGCCGCTGGTGAGCTCGGCCATGGACACCGTCACCGAGTCGCGGATGGCGATCGCGATGGCGCGTGCCGGCGGCATGGGCGTGCTGCACCGCAACCTGCCGGTCGCTGAACAGGCCGGGCAGGTCGAGACCGTCAAGCGGTCCGAGGCCGGGATGGTGACCGACCCGGTGACGTGCTCGCCCGACAACACGTTGGCCGAGGTCGACGCGATGTGTGCGCGGTTCCGCATCTCCGGCCTGCCGGTGGTGGACAAGGACGGGCAACTTGTCGGGATCATCACCAACCGCGACATGCGGTTCGAGGTGGACCAGTCCAAGCCGGTCTCCGAGGTGATGACCAAGGCGCCGCTGATCACCGCCCATGCGGGAGTCTCCGCCGAAGCGGCGCTGGGTCTGTTGCGCCGCAACAAGATCGAGAAGCTGCCGATCGTCGACGGCAACGGCAAGCTCACCGGGCTCATCACCGTCAAGGACTTCGTCAAGACCGAGCAGTTCCCGCTCGCCACCAAGGACAGCGACGGCCGACTGCTCGTCGGCGCCGCGGTGGGTGTCGGTGAGGACGCGTGGACGCGGGCGATGACGCTGACCGAAGCCGGCGTCGACGTGCTGATCGTCGACACCGCGCACGCCCACAACCGGGGCGTGCTCGACATGGTGCACCGTCTCAAGACCGTGGTGGGCGACCGCGTCGAGGTGGTCGGCGGCAACGTGGCCACCCGGGCGGCGGCGGCCGCGTTGGTGGATGCGGGTGCCGATGCCGTGAAGGTGGGCGTCGGTCCCGGTTCGATCTGCACCACCCGGGTGGTCGCGGGCGTCGGCGCTCCGCAGATCACCGCGATCTTGGAGGCAGTGGCAGCCTGTCGTCCTTATGGTGTTCCGGTGATCGCCGACGGCGGGCTGCAGTACTCCGGTGACATCGCCAAGGCGCTGGCCGCGGGCGCGTCCACCGCGATGCTGGGCTCGTTGCTGGCCGGCACTGCGGAATCACCCGGTGAGCTGATCCTGGTCAACGGCAAACAGTTCAAGGGTTACCGGGGCATGGGCTCGCTCGGCGCGATGCAGGGGCGGGGCGCTGCCGGCGGCGTCCGCACCTCGTACTCCAAGGACCGCTACTTCCAGGACGACGTGCTCTCCGAGGACAAGCTGGTGCCCGAGGGGATCGAGGGCCGGGTGCCGTTCCGCGGGCCGCTGTCCACGGTCATCCACCAGCTCACCGGCGGGTTGCGCGCGGCGATGGGCTATACCGGATCCGCCACCATCGAGCAGCTCCAGCAGGCGCAGTTCGTGCAGATCACCGCGGCCGGGCTCAAGGAGAGCCACCCCCACGACATCACGATGACCGCGGAATCCCCGAACTACTCCACTCGCTGAGGCCCTCGGCCCTTTCAACGGAAGCTGAATATGCGCGACATGGTTGAGATCGGCATGGGGCGGACCGCTCGCCGCACCTATGAACTCGGCGACATCAACATCGTGCCGTCGCGGCGCACCCGCTCGTCGAAGGACGTGTCGACCGCCTGGCAGCTGGATGCCTACCGGTTCGAGATCCCTGTGATCTCGCATCCCACCGACGCGCTGGTGTCGGTGGAGTTCGCGATCGAGCTCGGACGGCTCGGCGGTCTCGGCGTGCTCAACGGCGAGGGACTGATCGGGCGGCACCCCGACGTCGCCGACAAGATCGCGCAGGTGCTCGAGGCCGCGGACAAGGAGCCGTACCCGTCGGCGTCCATCCGGCTGCTGCAGCAATTCCACGCCGCGCCACTGGATCCGGATCTTCTCGGGGCCGCGGTGGCACAGATCCGCGAGGCCGGGGTGACGACCGCGGTACGGGTCAGCCCGCAGAACGCACAGGCGCTGACGCCGGCGCTGGTATCGGCCGGCATCGACCTGCTGGTCATCCAGGGCACCATCATCTCCGCCGAACGCGTCGCGCAGGAGTCCGAACCGCTCAACCTCAAGACGTTCATCTCCGAGCTCGACGTTCCGGTGGTTGCCGGCGGTGTGCTCGACCACCGCACCGCGCTGCACCTGATGCGCACCGGTGCCGCGGGCGTGATCGTCGGCTACGGCTCCACCAGCGGGGTCACCACGAGCGACGAGGTGCTGGGCATCAGCGTGCCGATGGCCACCGCGATCGCCGACGCCGCGGCGGCACGTCGGGAGTATCTCGACGAGACCGGTGGTCGGTACGTCCACGTGCTCGCCGACGGCGACATCCACACCTCCGGCGACCTGGCCAAGGCCATCGCCTGCGGTGCCGACGCGGCGGTCCTCGGCACGCCGCTGGCCTCGGCCGCCGAAGCGCTTGGGGGAGGCTGGTTCTGGCCTGCGGCCGCCGCCCATCCGTCGTTGCCGCGCGGCGCGCTGCTCGAGGTGGCCTCAGGCGAGCGGCCTTCCCTGGAGCAGGTGCTCACGGGCCCGTCCGATGACCCGTTCGGCTCGCTGAACCTCGTCGGCGGGCTGAGCCGGTCGATGGCCAAGGCGGGCTACTGCGACCTCAAGGAGTTCCAGAAGGTCGGGTTGACCGTCGGCAGTTGAGGTAGCCGAGCTACTGCATGCTGCGCAGCGTGCGCGCCAGGTAGTCATCGATCAAACCGGTGCGCCCCGCCGGGTCGTCGATCGTGATCAACAACGCGTAGAGACCGAGCAGGAAGTAGATGGCGCTGTTCATCGGTGTCACGTCGGCGGCAGTGTCGCCGCGCGCCTGCGCCTTTTCGATCTCGCCGGCGACCAGGACGATCAGCGGATGATCGTCGCTCTCCTCGGCCGGCGGCCGGGTCGGGGAGAAGTGCAGCGCCAGAAAGTCTTTGAAGAGCAGCTCGCCGAGGCGACGTTCCAGGTCCATCACCAG
>NZ_JBAUJB010000023.1:0-7873 GCF_049683355.1 Mycobacterium sp. | reverse complement strand
GCCGCCAGGTTCGCCTGGGCGGCGTCGAGCGCGGCCTGGGTGGTCGCGGCCGGCGTTCCTGCGGTGACCCGCACCGACAGCACGCCGGGAACGTCGACCCCGGTCACACCGCTGACCCCTGTCGACCATCGGTCGCCCGCGCGCAACGTGACGGGTTCTCCGCCGACCCGCACCTCGAGATCGGTGGTGGCGACCAGCTCGAGGTGCGCCGAGGCCTGCTCGGCAGCGGCGCCGGCCCGCTCGACCGCGCCCGCGGCGCCTTCGATGGTCTGCATCAGCTGACCGGTGAGCGTGATCGCGGACAGACTTCGCTGCGCGGCATCGAGTTCGAGTTGGTGGCCTTCGATGGTGCCGATACGGGCGGCGATGCGGTCGACCTGGTCCCAGTCTGCCAGCAGCTGCGCAGCAGCACGCGCGGCGTCGACCCGGGCCTGAGCGGTTTCGAGGGCGGACCGCGCCTGCGTTGCCGCCTCCTCGGCCGCTACCTGCACCTCCTCCGCGGTCGCCAGTTCGTCGGCGGCTTCGTCGGACGCAGCCTGCAGGTCGGCGATCGCCGCGGTGCGTTCGTCGATGTCGGCCCGCGCGCGGCGCCGCTCGGTCAACGCCGCGAGCGTCGCGGTGTGTGTCGACTTCGCCGCATCGGCCAGCGCGGTGGCCTGGGCGAGCTCGCCGCGCAGCCTCGCGATGGTCGCAGCGGCGGTTCTGGCGCCGGTGAGTCGCTCGAGCGCAGCGGCGCTGTCCGTCGTCAGCGCCGCGACCTGGGCGGTCAACGTGGCGTGGGTGCGGACCGCCTCGTCGACCTCGGCAACCGCAGCGGCGCACTTGGCCACGTCCTCGTCGGCAGCCCGCAGTCTGGCGGTCGCGGTCGCCCATTCCCCGGTGGGGCGCCCCGTCGTGGTGAAGTATCGCCGGTACTCCTCGTCGATCCGGTTGATCAGCAGCGTGTCGACGTCACCGCAGTTGCCGCCGTTGGGCAGGGCAGAGTTTTCGGCGTGTGCGGTGTCTGCGGTGTCTGCGACCTCGCCGGCGGCCACATCGAGGGCGCGAGACAGGGCGTTGCATCCGGACAGGTCGGCCGCCGAGGTGGGCGCCGACTGCAACACCCGCTGGGCCTGCCACAGATCCATGTCGACGGTTTCGGCGAGCATGGCCAGCACCCTGTCGTGGGCGTCGTCACCGGTGAGTTGTTCGCGCCGCGGCGCCAGCAGCGTCAACTCCGTCTCGGCGCGCTTGTGGAACCGTTTCCGGTACACGAAACGGTAAGGCCCGGTCGAGATCTCGGCGGTGACCTCGGCGCCGACATCGGCGTGGGTGGGCTTGACCTGTTTGACTTCTTTCTTGGTCGAGCGGTCCTTGGTCTCGAGCAGCAGGTCGAGAGCCTCCAACATTGAGGTCTTGCCGGTCTCGTTGGCGCCGCTGATGACGACCACGCCGTGGTCGGGCAGCTCGATGTCGCGGTGGGAGATGCCGCGGTAGTTCGTCAGTGTCAGGCGGTGCAACTTCATGCTGCACCACCCTCGGCCAGCCGTCGCAACAGTGCCAGCGCACCCCGGGCGTCGTCGGCTTCCTCGCCGGTGGAGCGCGCGGCGGCCACCAGTTCGTCGACCGCGGCGACCGCGAAACCGCCGATGCCGAGATCGTCGAACTCGCCGTCGGCGGGCATCACGGCGATGTCGGTCTGCTTGTCCCACGGAACGAGCGCGGCGAACAGCCGGGCGTAGCGGTCCAGGCAGCCGTCCAACGTGGCCATGTCGGTGACGGTCAGCGTTCCGGTCAGACCCAGCCGGATCACCGTGCGCTCCTTGTCCGGCATCAGGTCGAGATTGATGTCGAGATCGGCGATGTCCCGGCTGTTGTCCACCGGACGGCGCAGCGACACGAACCGCCAGTTGCCGATCCGGCGGGTGTCGACCGCGACGGGCCGCTGCGGATCGGATTCATCGAGGTCGACGACGAGCACCTGCCCCGGATCCGGTTCGATGTCGTCGTAGTTCGTCACCTCCGGTGAACCGGAGTACCAGACCCGCCCGGTGGCGCCGACGCTCAACCGGGAGTGCTTGTCCCCCAACGCCACATAGTGGACCGCACCGCGGGCGACTGCGGACTCCAGCGCTGCGAACCCGATCAGTGAAGGCCTGTCCTTGTCGGGCACCAGGATGTCGACCGCACCGTGGCCGACGAGGATGCGGGTGGTCCCGTCGGCCGGCAACGCCTCGAGGACCTCGGCGACCAGGTCGGTGGTGGGCGCTTTGGAGTACCACGGCGCGGCCACCAGCTGCAGACCGGGCCGCACCTCGTGGATACCGGGACGGTCCAGGACGACGACGTTGTCGGGCCGCTCCGCGGTGAACAGCGCGCTGGTGTACACGGACGAGGCATCGAGCGGGTCGTGATTGCCGGGAAGCAGGTAGACCGGCACGTTGATGGCGCGCATCGCCTCCAGCGACTGGCTGACGTCGCGCGGGGCGAGCTGATTGTGCTCGAACACGTCGCCGGCGACGACGACGAATTCGGCGCCGACCTCGGTGGCGAGCGGTCCGAGAGCGGCGACCGCGGAGCGCCGGGCAGCCGAATACCGAGGCTGGGCTTCCCCGTTGAGGAAATGGCGGGTCATCCCGAGTTGCCAGTCGGCAGTGTGCAGAAACCGCATCTCACCCGTCCTTCCTCACCTGGTCCCCCGGCCTGTCGGCCATGGCACCGCGAGTGTATGGCGGGCCACCGACAAGTCCGGGGACGCGCACCGGCATGCCCTACCGTTGTTGGCATGAGCACCACGATCCGCACGCTGCTGCTGCTGCGCCACGCCAAGTCGGACTATCCGTCCGGCGTCGACGACCATGAGCGCCCGCTGGCCGAGCGGGGCATTCGGGAGGCCGCACTGGCCGGCGACTGGATCCGAGCGAACGTCGGTGACGTCGATGCGGTGTTGTGTTCGACCGCGACCCGCACCCGCCAGACGCTGGAGCGGACCGGGATCACCGCGGCGGTGCAGTATGTCGATCGTATCTACGACTCGACACCCGGCATCGTCATCGACGAGATCAACGGCGTGCGATCACGGTTCGCCGCAGACCTCGGGGACCACGCCGAACTCGCCACCCTGCTGGTGGTGGGACACGAACCGGTGATGTCGTCGCTGGCGCTGAACTTCGCCAACGACGACACCAACAACGGTGCTGCCGCCCAGGAGATCTCGGCGAAGTTCCCGACGTCTTCGGTTGCGGTGTTGCGCACTGCCGACCCGTGGGATCAGTTGGCGCTGGGCGGCGCCGAACTGGTCGACTTCCACGTCGCGCGCTGAGCGCGCAAACAGCCGGAGCGCGCTGAGCGTACGAAACGGCGTTACGCGCGGGTGGCCAGCGTCAGCTCCATGAGCTTGATCGCCATCCCGCAGGCGTCGATACCGGGCGTCTGCGGATTGACCCACCAGCCCACCACTCCCGCGGCGTCGCTGGCCACACCGCAGGCCCCGTTGGGATCGTTGGGACGCATCACGATCGACTGGATACCGGCGACCGACCGGTTCTCGATCTGATACTCCAACTCCTCGGCGGTCTGGCGCTCGTTGTCGAGGCTGCCCAGCTCGAACCAGAAACGGGTGATGTCGACGAGCCCGGCGGGGTTGGCCGCCTGCCATCTGCAGACCGCACCGACGAAGGTGCTCTGGATGTCCAACGGGTCCGCACCGACGGTCTCGGCGAGGATGTCCTCCGTCAGCACGTCGCATTCCTTCAACAGGTTCGGGTACTGGCGCTCCGAGTCGTCGTTGCGGGGCGTGTTCCCGGAACCCGCCTTGGCCGCGGTGCCCTCGACGGTCTGGGTGCAGCCGGTCAACAGGACCAGACCGGCCAGGGCGGCGATCGCACCGGCCCGTGTCCGCCGCGCGCTCACCGGGAGTTCACGATCGACTGGCGGGTCAGCTCGGTGGCCACCTCGCAGGCGTCGGGGAACGGCGGCTGCGCGTAGCTGATCGACCACTCGATGAAGTCATCACCGAACTGGACGCCGATCTCGCACAAATTCACGTCGCCGGTGGTCAGGTCTTCGTTGATGCCCATGAAGCCCTCGTGGCCCTCGATGTTGATGTCCTCCACGCTGGTGCGGGACAGCTCCATGGTCTTGCGTTCCCGGCCGATGGGGCTGCCGCGGAACCAGGTGAACGAGAAGTGCGGACCGAGGATGCTGCCGCCGGCGAGCCACTGGCACCCCACCGACGTCTTGGCGGTGTTGACCAGGCCGGGCACCTGTGTCTGGTTGATGACCTCTTCGTCGCTGATGCCGCCGCATTCGGGAAAGAACGGGCCGTGCGAGATGCCCTCTGCCGGCGCATCCGTTGTCGGCACGGTCGGAGACGCCGGCTCGGAGTCGGAGCACGCGGCAAGGACCGGGATCATGGCCGCGACCGCGACGGCCAGAGCTTTGGTCGACTTGCTGGGTGTCACGCCATGCACTGTAGCGGCCGCGTCCGAGGGGAACCACCGACATGCCGACTGAGCAGCTCATTTAGGGAGTTCTCAGGCAGGGCAGCCGAACACGCGTCCCGCCTGGAGGGTGTGCGAAAGTAGCGGGATGCTCTGGGAGCTGCTCCGACGGCACGTGCGGCCGTACCGACGGTTGCTTGCGGTAGTGGCGCTGCTCCAGGTCATCAGCACCCTCGCGACGCTGTACTTGCCGACGGTCAACGCCGCGATCATCAACGACGGCGTCGCACAGGGCAACCTGACCCTGATCGTCGAGCTGGGCGGGGTGATGCTCGCGGTCACCGCGTTGCAGGTGGTGTGCGCCGTGGGAGCGGTCTACTTCGGATCACGAGCGGCGATGAGCGTCGGCCGGGATCTGCGTTCGGCGATCTTCCACCACGTCACCGGGTTCTCGGCCGAGGAGACCGGTAGGTTCGGCGCCCCGTCGCTGCTGACCCGGACCACCAACGACGTCCAGCAGATCCAGTTGCTGGTGCAACTCACCTGCACGATGCTGATCACCGCCCCGATCATGTGCGTCGGCGGCATCGTGATGGCGATCCACCTCAATGCCGGTCTGGCCTGGCTGCTGGTGGTCAGCGTGCCGCTGCTCGCGGTCGCCAACTACTGGATCGTGTCGCACCTGCTGCCGATCTTCCGACGGCTGCAACGCCAGATCGACGGCATCAATCTGGTGATGCGCGAGCAGCTCACCGGCCTGCGGGTGGTGCGGGCGTTCGCGCGAGAGCCTTACGAGCGCAACCGATTCGCCGAGAGCAACCGGGCGCTGGCGGACACCGCGCTGGAAGCCGGGCGGTGGCAGGCGCTGATGCTGCCGGTGACCACGCTGGTGATCAACATCTCCAGTGTGGCGCTGATCTGGTTCGGTGGGCAGCGCATCGACGCCGGCCAGATGCAGGTGGGGTCGCTGATCGCGTTCCTGTCGTACTTCATGCAGATCCTGCTCGCGGTGTTGATGGCGACGTTCATCCTGGTGGTCATCCCCCGGGCGTCGGTGTGTGCGGAGCGCATCACCGAGGTGCTCAGCACCACCCCTGCGATCACCAGCGACGAGACCGCCGTGCGGCCCGCGCGGATCATGGGTGAGGTCCGCCTGGATTCCGCGACGTTCAGCTACCTTGGCGCCGACCGTCCGGTGTTCGAAGATGTGTCGCTCACCGCGCCCCCAGGCACCACTACCGCGATCGTCGGCTCCACCGGGTCGGGCAAGTCGACGCTGCTGTCGCTGGTCTGCCGGATGTACGACGTGACCGGAGGTTCGGTGAGCGTGGACGGAATCGACGTGCGCGACTTGGACATCGAACGACTCTGGTCGGCGATCGGGCTGGTCCCGCAGCGTGGCTACCTGTTCTCCGGCACTGTGGCCGACAACCTGCAACTCGGCGCGCCCCCAGGGCATGTGGCGGACGAAGACGAGATGTGGGAGGCGCTGCGGGTGGCCGCAGCCGACGACTTCATCGCCGCCCACCCGGACGGCCTGGCCATGCAGGTGGCACAGGGGGGCATGAACTTCTCCGGCGGGCAACGCCAACGCCTGGCGATCGCCCGCGCAGTCATCCGTCGCCCTGCGATCTACCTGTTCGACGATGCGTTCTCCGCCCTGGACGTTCACACCGATGCGCGGGTTCGCGCCGCGCTGCGCGCGGTGTCGGCCACCGCGACGGTGCTGATCGTCTCGCAGCGCATCGCCACGGTCGCCGAGGCCGACCAGATCGTCGTCATCGACGACGGCCGGGTGGTCGGCACCGGCGACCACGTACATCTACTGCGGACGTGTTCGCAGTACCGCGAATTCGCCGATTCCCAGTCGGTCAACGCCGCTCAGACATGACCGGACCGCTGGCGCGACCGTTGCGCGGCGCCGAGCCGCCGGAGGTTCGGTCCCGCGACTTCAAGGGCTCCGCGGTCCGGTTGTTCAAGCGCCTCATCCCCTACCGCGGGCTGACGGTGGCGGTGATGCTGCTGGGCGTCGGCGGCATCGCCATCGGGGTGGTGGGCCCGCGCATCCTCGGCCACGCCACCGATCTGCTGTTCAACGGTGTCATCGGCCGCCAGCTCCCGGAGGGCCTGACCAAGGCGCAGGCCATCGACGCGGCGCGAGCACGGGGTGACGACAGCTTCGCCGACCTGCTGTCCGGCATGGACGTGGTACCCGGCCAGGGAGTCGACTTCGGCGCCGTGGCCAGGACTCTCGCGCTGGCCCTGGCGCTGTATCTGGTTGCCGCCCTGATGGTCTGGCTGCAGGCCAGGATGCTGAACGTCGTCGTGCAGCGGACCATGATCGCGCTGCGCGCCGACGTCGAGGACAAGGTGCACCGGCTTCCCCTGCAGTACTTCGATTCGCGGCGGCGCGGGGAGGTGCTCAGTCGGCTGACCAACGACGTCGACAACGTCCAGACCTCGCTGTCGATGTCGATCACCCAACTGCTGACCTCGGTTCTGACGGTGTTCGCGGTGGCGGTGATGATGCTGACCATCTCGCCGTTGCTGACGTTGCTCACGGTGGTGACGGTGCCGCTATCACTGTGGGTCACCCGCACGATCGCCCGCCGGTCACGAAAACTGTTCGTCGCGCAGTGGCGCAACACCGGGCGACTCAACGCGCACATCGAGGAGACCTACAGCGGCTTCACCGTGGTGAAGACCTTCGGACACCGCGCCCAGGCCGAAAAACAGTTCAGCGAGCTCAACGACGATGTCTACCAGGCCAGCTTCGGCGCCCAGTTCCTGTCGGGACTGGTGTCGCCCGCCACGATCTTCGTCGGCAACCTGAGCTATGTGGCGGTGGCCGTGGTCGGCGGGCTGCAGGTGGCCACCGGGCAGATCACGCTCGGCAGCATCCAGGCGTTCATCCAGTACGTCCGCCAGTTCAACCAGCCACTCACCCAGATCGCGGGGATGTACAACACCCTGCAGTCCGGGATCGCGAGCGCCGAACGGGTCTTCGACCTGCTCGACGCCGACGAGGAGCCTGCGGATACCTCCGAGATGATGCCCCCGGTCGGCGACGGGCGCAGCGGGCGTGTCGAGTTCGACCACGTCTGGTTCGGATACCTGCCCGACACCCCGGTCATCGAAGATCTGTCGCTGGTCGCCCAGCCGGGCACCACGGTCGCGATCGTCGGACCCACCGGCGCGGGCAAGACGACGTTGGTGAACCTGCTGATGCGGTTCTACGACGTCGACTCGGGGCGGATCCTGCTCGACGGCGTCGACATCTCCTCGGTGAGCCGCGCATCCCTGCGTTCCCGGATCGGGATGGTGCTGCAGGACACCTGGTTGTTCGCGGGCACGGTGTACGACAACATCGCCTACGGCCGCCCGGACGCCACCGAGAAGGAGGTGATCGAGGCGGCCGCCGCGGCGTACGTCGATCGGTTCATCCACACCCT
>NZ_JBAUJB010000022.1:0-1845 GCF_049683355.1 Mycobacterium sp. | reverse complement strand
CATAAGCCGATTATCCCAGTAGGCTCTGACAATTCGCCCTAGCAAGAGTTTGCCGGGGACGCCGATGGCTGTGCTCTCGACCGGCTCGGGACACGAGTAGTCGCCGCGTAGGGTGCAGCCATGCAGGTTGATGTGATGACCACACCCCAGCCGCTGCGCGAGATCGGTGATCTCGCCCGTCGGACACAGGCCGCGCACTTCTCCGGGATGCTGTTCACCGAGACCGGCCGCACCGCCTACCTCAACGCCGCGGTGGCGGCGCAGGCGGCGCCGGGTCTTGAGTTCTCGACGGGAGTGGCGGTGGCGTTCCCGCGCAGTCCGTTCGTGACGGCGGCGACGGCGTGGGAGTTGCAGGAGGCCACCGGCGGGAAGTTCCGGCTCGGCTTGGGCACGCAGGTGCGGACACACGTGGTGCGCCGCTACGGCGTCGAGTTCGAGCATCCCGGTCCGCGGCTGCGGGACTATGTGCTCGCCGTCAAAGCCTGCTTCACGGCCTTCCGGACCGGCACGCTCGACCATCACGGCGACTTCTACGACCTGGACTTCATCACGCCGCAGTGGAGCGCCGGGCCCATCGAAGCGCCGGACCCCAAGGTCGATGTCGCCGCGGTCAATCCATGGATGTTACGGATGGCCGGTGAGGTCGCCGACGGGGTCCATGTGCATCCCCTCGGCGAGCCCGGGTACATCGCGCGCCATGTGCTGCCGAAACTAGCTGAGGGAGCGGCGAAGTCGGGGCGGTCGCCGGAGGATATCGCCGTGATCGTGCCGGTGATGACGATCGTCGGTGACACCGACGTGGAGCGGCACCGCGAGCGGGAGTTGGTACGGGCCAGCATGAGCTTCTACGGCAGCACCCCGAACTATGCGTTCATCTGGGACGAGGCCGGGTTCGAGGGGACGACGGCGCGGATCCGGGAGAAGCAGAAGGCCGGCGACATCCCCGGCATGGTGGCGCAGATCTCCGACGAGCACATCGCGGCATTCGCGACCGAGTCGACGTGGGACGGGCTGGCCGACGCGCTGATCGACCGCTACGGCGACGCGGCCACAAGGCTGGTGCTCTACAACGCGCTGGCAGATCCCGAGCGGATCGAACGGTATGGCGTAGTGGCACAGCGTATCTCGGGCGGTCAGTCGCGTTGAGGCTGCACTAGCGGCGGGAAATGTCGAGTACGGACCGCCATCAGCGCAGTCTCAATTGCGTTCAGACTGGCGGCCTCCAGCGTCACCGTGGCACCACCGTGATGGTGCATCGAGGCCCGTTCGCGCCGGACAGTCTCGCGTCCGCCGTCACGAGGTCGCAGTCGAGGTTCTCGGCAAGAGCGACGTACATCGCGTCGTACGCGGTTACCGCGCGGCGAAGTTGCCAGACACGTTCCAGCAGGGGTGTAGCGGCGTAACGGATCAGTCCGAGCCCTTTCCATACATCCAGGGCCCGGCTCGCCTCCCCTGACGCGATCAGACCAGCGGCCACGTGGCGACGGAGCACGCTGACCACTTCCGTATCCACCAGGTGGGGCGCGTGAACCGATTCAACGGCGACGAGGCGGCGCGCCTGACCGCTGTTGAGCAGCGCCGACACTGCCGCGGACGCATCGAGGACGATCACCGTCGCTCGGGCTCCAAGTGCTCGACGATCTTGTCAGTCGAAATATCGAGATCGGGCAACGTGGCGACCAACGCGGCATTGTCGACGCGGCGCGTCGCGGCGTCGAGTTCGCGGATCGCGACGGCAGTCACCGACGTGCTTGCTGCACGCGCCAGCCGCTCGAGCCGGTCCATGACATCGTCGGGCACATTACGCAGATGCAGAGTTCGCACCCGTCGAGTGTATCCAAAAGC
>NZ_JBAUJB010000021.1:0-25603 GCF_049683355.1 Mycobacterium sp. | reverse complement strand
ACCTTGCCGCTGGCCAGGTGCTGGTAGTCGGACAGAGCGGGGCGCATTCGGCCAGCCTAACGGCCCCGGTGTGTTGTGATCGAACCCATGAAATCGCGGTGGGTCCCCTACGCCACAACGCCCGGTCGGCTGATGTGGCAGCTGTTCAGCGACGTCGTGATGATCATCTGGACGACGATCTGGGTGATGGTCGGCATGGCGGTGCACTCCGCTGTGTCGATCATCGCCGACTTCGGCTACCAGCTGGAGAGCGGTGCGAACGGGGTGGCGGGCAATCTCGACTCGGCGGGCAACAGCGCCGACGACATCCCCCTGATCGGTGATTCGCTGGCCAACCCGCTGTCCGCCGCCGGCGATGCTGCCCGGGAGATCGCCGGTGCCGGGCAGACCCTGGGGGTGACGGCCGGCTGGTTGGCATGGCTTCTCGCTCTCGCGGTGGCGGCACCCCCGATCCTCGCGCTGATGATGCCGTGGTTGTTCCTGCGGGTGCGGTTCTTCCGGCGCAAGTGGACCGCCGTCACGCTGGCGTCCACCGCCGCCGGCGAACAGCTACTCGCGCTGCGCGCGCTCGCCAACCGGCCCCTGGCCAAGCTGGCGGCGGTCAGCACCGACCCGGTGGGGGCCTGGCGAGACCAGGATCCGATCGCGATCCGCGGGCTCGCCGCGCTCGAGTTGCGTGCGTCCGGCATCCGCGCCGCCGGCCTCAAGCACCAATAAGCGACCGCCGGAACGGTATTCCAGTAGGCGCTCACCCGCACTTTTGCTCCTGGAATACAGTTCCGGCGGGGTGAGGCACGGAGAGTCAGCGCAGCAGTCGTTTCAGCGTGGTCCCCAGCGGGTGCCGGGCGGTCAGCGAGCCGAACCGGACCCGGCCGGTGACCACGACGTGCAGTCGGTGCGACGGCGGGCTCGTCCCCACCTTGACCGAGGTGGACGAGCCGACATTGTCCACGCCGTTGAGGTCGGCGGTCGCGTCCTCGGGCAGGATCAGTTCGCTGGAGCTGAAATAGTCGTCGATCTCGATCTGCACCACCGGGCCCTGCAGCGTCGCGGACGTGAAATCCAGCGTCGTCGAACACATCCTGGTGACCAGCCGCAGCCGCGGTGGCACCGTCCACTGCCCCTTGCGGGTGATGCTCGACATCCAGCTGCGCAGCACTTCGGGAGGTGCGGGCGCGGCCTGACGACGGACGTGGGGCAGGTCGGCGATCACGGTGTCCAGTTCGCGGCGCGTCCGGGCGGCGAGCACGACGTCCACCCGCTCGGTGTACTCGTCGAGCGAGAGCATGCCCTGCCCGACGGCCTGCTCCAGAATCTGACTCACCGCGGCACGATCAGCGTCCGAGGCCCTCAGGTCGGGTTGTCCGGCGTCCCTGTGGCTCCAGGGTAGGCGGCTCAGGCCTGCAGTTCGACCATCAGGTGTCGGATGCCGGTGTGCCGATTGCTACGCGTCCACTCCACGGGCTCGGCGATGTGCACCGAAGAGAATCGGCCGAGCAGCTCCTCGAAGAGCACCTTCAGTTCCAGCCGCGCCAGGTTGGCCCCCAGGCAGTAGTGCACGCCCTGGCCGAAACCCAAGTGCAGGTTCGGTTTACGGGAGACGTCGAACCGGTCGGGTCCGCGAAGGCGGCGGCGTCGCGGTTGGCCGAGCCCTCCCACACGAGGACCTTCTGCCCGGGTTCGATGCGGTGTCCGGCCAGAGTGGTGGCCTGGGTCGCGGTGCGCCGCTTCGACGGTGACGGCGAGGTCCACCGCACCATCTCCTCGATGGCGGTCGGCAACAGTTCCGGGTCGGCACGCAGGCCTCGAACGTTCCGGGGTTCTCGGCCAGCGCGAGCAGCCCACCGGCGATCGAATTGCGGGTGGTCTCGGCGCCCGCGCTGAACAGCAGGTTGAAGAACAGGTAGCTCTCGATGTCCGACAGGGCGGGATCCTCGGAATTGACTACGCCCGAAAGCATGTCGTCGGTGGGCTGTGCCCGCTTGGCGGCGATCAACTCCTGACCGTAGGCGTACATCCGCGAGCTGGCCTCCTCGACGGAGAGCCGGGTGATGGCGGCCTTGCGGGAGCCCCCGAAGTCGAAGCTGGGCTCGATCGCCTCGAACAGCCAATGCCGTTCGGATTCAGGAACTCCCAGCAGGATGCAGATCATCTGCATCGGCACCTCGGCAGCCACGTCGGTGACGAAATCAAAAGGCGAACCAGGGGTCACATCGTCCAGCAGCCGGACGCGCCCGCGCCCGCAGGTCGTCCTCGACGCGGTGGATCATGCGCGGAGTCAGACCCGAGCTGACCAGCCGGCGCACGTCGGCGTGCCGCGGGTCGTCCATCATGTTGAGCAGTTGCCCTGCGATGGACAGGTCCTGCAGCAGCGTGCCACCGAACGGCCGCGTGCCCCCGGTCACCGACGAATAGGTGTGCGGATCACGAAACACCGCAAGGGTTTCGGCGTGGGTGGCGACCGACCAGAAACCCTCGCCGTCGGGGGTGTTCTCGGTGGGTTCGTGCCAGTAGACGGGCGCCACGCGACGGTGCAGGGCGAACAGGTCGTGCGGGAAACCGTCGGCGAAGTTGTCCAGATCGGTGAAGTCGATCTGGGCCAACTCCGTGGCGGTGCTCACAGAATCGCATCCGAGGTGTATTTGGCGGCCTCGGGGTGGCGCCCGATCAGGTCGTCGACCGCGGCGACCACGCGGTCGACCTGATCACCCGCCGCCCCGGTGAAGACCTGCTTGTCGGCCAGCGCCGCGTCGAGCGCGGCCCGGTCCAGCGGCAACCTCGGGTCGGCGGCGAGCCGGTCCAGCAGGTCGGGCTCGGCACCGCGCTCGCGCATGGCCAGGGCCACCGCGACCGCGTGTTCCTTGATCACCTCGTAGGCGGTCTCCCTGCCGACCCCCGCCCGCACCGCGGCGATCAGGATCCGGGTGGTGGCCAGGAACGGCAGGTAGCGGTCGAGCTCGCGCTGGATCACCGCCGGGTAGGCGCCGAATTCGTCGAGCACCGTCAGGAAGGTCTCGGTCTGCCCGTCGAGGGCGAAGAACGCGTCCGGCATCGCGACCCGGCGCACCACCGAGCAGAACACGTCGCCCTCGTTCCACTGCGCGCCGGCGAGTTCGGCGGCCATGGACGCGTAACCGCGCAGCACCACCTGCAGACCGTTGACACGTTCACAGCTGCGGGCGTTCATTTTGTGCGGCATCGCCGACGACCCGACCTGCCCGGGCGCGAAGCCCTCGGTCACCAGTTCGTGGCCGGCCATCAGCCGGATGGTGTGCGCCAGCGACGACGGTCCCGCGCCGAGCTGCACGAGTGCGGACACCACGTCGTGGTCGAGCGAACGCGGGTACACCTGCCCGACGCTGGTGAGGATCTCGGTGAAGCCGAGAAAAGTTGCGATGCGCGTCTCCAGCTCGGCGAGGCGCTCGGTGTCCCCGTCGAACAGGTCGAGCATGTCCTGCGCGGTGCCCATGGGGCCCTTGATGCCGCGCAGCGGGTAGCGGTCGATGAGCTCGCTGACGCGCTGCAACGCGACCAGCATCTCCTGGGCCGCAGAGGCGAACCGCTTGCCGAGGGTGCTGGCCTGGGCGGCGACGTTGTGGCTGCGGCCGGCCATCACCAGGTCGCGGTAGAGCGCGGCGCGCTCGGCGAGCCGGCCGACCACCGCGACACCGTGGGCGTGCACGAGCTGCAGTGATCGGCGGATCTGCAGCTGCTCGACGTTCTCGGTGAGGTCCCGGCTGGTCATGCCCTTGTGCACGTGTTCGTGCCCGGCAAGCGCGTTGAACTCCTCGATCCGCGCCTTCACGTCGTGGCGCAGCACCCGTTCCCGCGCGGCGATCGACTCCAGGTCGACGTCGGTGAGCACCCGCTCGTAGTCGGCGAGAACGGCGTCGGGAACGTCCGAATTTCCCGCGCCGAGTTCCACCTGGGCGCGCAGCACCGCCAGCCACAACTGCCGCTCGGTGACGATCTTGGCCTGCGGGGACCAGATCGCCACCATCTCGTCGCTGGCGTAGCGCTGGGCCAATACGTTCGGGATGCTCACGAAAACACAGCCTATCGGGCCGACAGGCCCGCGCGGCGGACCGGCCATCAGGCCGCCCGCGAGGCGCCGATACGGCAGAGTGGCCCCATGTTCTTCGTCGGTCTCGACCTGGCCTGGGGCCAGCGCAAGCCCACCGGTGTCGCCGGGATCGACGAGGCCGGCCGGCTGGTCTACGCCGGTTCGGCCACCGACGACACCAGCATCCGGGCCGCGTTGAGCCCCTATACCGAGGACGACTGCCTGGTTGCGATCGACGCTCCGTTGATCGTCACCAACCCGACCGGACAGCGCCCCGCCGAGCGGGAACTCAACGCTGACTTCGGCCGCTTCCAGGCCGGTGCCCACCCGTCCAACACGGGCAAGCCGGAGTTCGCCGACGTCCCCCGCGGTGCCCGCATCGCCAGTGCGCTGGATCTCGAGATGGACCCCTACTCCACGGCTGCGCGCCGCGCCGTCGAGGTGTATCCGCACCCGGCCACGGTGGCGCTGTTCCGGCTCGGCAGGACCCTGAAGTACAAGGCCAAGCCCGGCCGCAGTGTCGCTCAGTTGCGCGCGGAGCTGCTGCGCCTGATGGAGCACATCGAGGGGCTTTCGCAGACCGACCCGCCGCTACGCACGGCCGACAGCACGGACTGGGCGAAGCTGCGCGACCTCGCCGAGAACGCCGAGCGCAAGAGTGAACTCCGTCTGGTCGAGGACCCGGTGGACGCGGTGATGTGCGCGTATGTGGCCATGTACGCGGTGCGCCGGCCGTCGGACGTCACGGTCTACGGCGACGGTGAGACCGGCTACATCATCACCCCGACGTTGCCGTCCGACCTGGTCCCGGCCCCACCGGAGCCGACGCCCGGCGCGATCCACGACGCGATCGCGACCTATGCCGAGCGCCGGCCGTCACTGACCCGCTCGACCGGGCGCTACCTGTCGGAGGTCATGGGTCTGCTCGACGACGCCGGCATCAATTACCTCAGTGTCACGGCGCGCACCAAGACCGTTGCGTCGTTCGCCGCGAAGGCGGACCGCACCGTCGAGGGCCGTCGGCTCTACACCGATCCGCTCTCCGAGATCACCGACCAGATCGGGCTGCGGGTGATCACCTACCTACGCGACGACGTCGCCGCGGTCGCCAACCTGCTCGGGGAGGAGATGCGGCTGCTCGACGACCGGGACATGGGGGTCGAGACGGCGAGCGAGGGCCGCTGGGGCTACGCCAGCAGGCACCTGCTCGTCGCGGTCGAAGGTGAGCAACAGCCGGCCTCGGTCCAGGTCCGGACCATCCTCCAGCACGCGTGGGCCGAGTTCGAGCACGACATCCGCTACAAGGGCTCGGTTCCCGAGGAGGACGCACCCGATCTGAACCGGCGCTTCACGCTGGCGGCGGGACTGCTCGAACTGGCCGACCGTGAGTTCTCGGCGATCCGCGAGCGACTCCGCTCTACCGTGCCGTCGGAACGTGCGCCGCAGACCACCAGCGACCCCCGCATCCCGACGCCGGTGCTGGCCACCTATCTCGGCAACCGGTTCCCCGACGCCGGATGGTCACGCACCGAGCACTACGCCTGGATCGCGGGGCTGCTGCTCGAACTCGGCATCGACTCCGTCGACGGCGTGGATGCGATCCTCAGCCGCGTCGACACGACCGCGGTCAACGACGCGATGGGCTACCGCTACCCGGCGGGCGCGGTGCGCAGGCTCGACGACGTGCTGTTGGCGGTGTTCGGCACGCAGTACCTGCAGCTGGACGGCAACGGCGATCGTATTGCTCTGCTGGAGAACAGATTCCAGCGACTCAACGAGACGTTGGCTAATCCGGGCCCGCCCCCAGGTGCGTCGGATCGGTGATGTGACCGTCGCGGATACCCAGTTGCTTGTTGATCGCCTGGGTGATGAAGAACAGCACCACGCCGGTGGCGACCAGCGCGCCCGCCACGATGTACTGCTGAAGGGGCCGGCCCGAAAGCGGGCTGACCAGGAACAGCGACACCAGGAACCCGATGATCGGCAGCGCGGTGGGCGTCTTGAAGTGCCCGCCGGCCTTCTGCACATCACCCCGCAGCACCAGCACCGCGACGTTGACCACCGCGAACACCGCGAGCAACAGCAGCGACGTGGTGCCGCCCAGCACCGAGATCGCGCTGCTGCTGGCGAACGTCGACACATAAGTGATCAGGCCGAACGCGATCAACGTGGTGAAGATGATCGCCGCCCACGGCGAACGACGGGTGGGGTGCACCGAGCCCAGCACCGGCGGGAGCACCCGCTGGCGGGCCATCCCGTAGATCAGCCGGCTGGCCATCAGCATGTTGATCAACGCGGTGTTCGACACCGCGAACATCGTGATGAACGGCAGGATGTCATCGATCGGCAGACCGGGGGCGCCGGCCTTGACGACCTCCACGAGCGGGGTGTCGCTCTCCTTGAGCTCACCGACCGGCACCAGCGCGACCGCCACGATGGAAATCAGGACGTACACCACTCCGGCGATCGACAGACCACCGAGCAGGATCTTGGGGAACGTCCTGACGGGATCCTTGACCTCCTCGGCCATGTTCACCGAGTCCTCGAAGCCGACCATCGCGAAGAACGCCAGCGACGTGGCACCGGTGATCGCCAGGAAGGTGCTCTTGTCCTCACCGGTTTCGAAGGCGACCGTCCGGGAGAAGTCGACGTCGGCGCCACCGGTGAAAGCCCAGAAGCCGACCATGATCACCACGATCAGGCCGGTGATCTCGATGATGGTGAGGACGACGTTGAGCTTGACGCTCTCCCCGACCCCACGGTAGTTGATCGCCGCGAGCCCGGCCATGAACAGCAGGGCCAGCGCGGCCACCGTCACTTTCGACGCATCGTAGTCCACACCCTCGAAGAAGTTCGCCGCAAACGCCCTGGATGCTGTTGAGGCCGAGGTGATTCCGGAGCACATCACGATGAACGCCACCAGGAAGGTGACGAAGTGAATCCCAAAAGCCTTGTGTGCGTATAGTGCTGCGCCCGCGGCCTGGGGGTATTTGGTGACCAGCTCCAGATAGCTGAACGCGGTGATGGTGGCGACACCGAACGCGATCAGGAACGGCAGCCATGCCGCTCCGCCGACCTCGCCGGCGACGTCGCCGAGCAGCGCGTACACACCGGTCCCCAGGATGTCCCCGACGATGAACAGCAGCAGTAGGCCGGGACCCATCACCCGCTTCAACTCGGGTTGTTGATCACTGACCTTCGCCCCGGTGCCGGACTCCGTCATCGCGCCTCCCCTGACCGCTCGCTGGAAAATCCATAATGGGTCAGTCGGACTTGCCGCGCAGGGTCAACCGCAAACCTCGTCGATCACAAACGCTGGGGATGAAACGGAGCCAGCATGTCGATCACATCGATCAGGGTCGCCCTGGCCGTCGCACGCGGCCCGTCCCCGTCCCCGACGAGCGCGGCCACCACCGCACCGTCTACCGCGCACACCAGAGCGGTGAGCAGTTCCGCGCGTACGGATCTGCCGGACCGTTCGACGACCTCGAGGACGGCGATGGTGCGCTGGGCGAGGATGCGCCGCTGGATGTCACGCAGGCTGGGCTGGCGGGCGCAGGCGATCAACCGCTCGTACCGCGAGATCAGTTGTTCGGTAACCCGTTCGGGACTGTCGCCGACGAGTAGGTCGACCAAGATGTCGGCGATCGACTCTGCGCCTCGGCGCCGGCGCGACAGCGTGGCGACCCGCTCCCGCAACTCCGCCGACTCGCGGGTACCGACATGTTCCACCGCCTTGGCGATCAGATCTTCCAGCGACGAGAAGTAGTAGGTGGTGGACGCCAGCGGCAACCCGGCACGGCGGGCGACGGCACGATGTCGCACCGCGTCGAAGCCCCCTTCGCACAGCAGGTCGGCAGCTGCGCTGACCAGCGCATACCGCCGACGTTCTCCCTTGGGAGTGACTGCTGCCGTCACCTCTAGCATCGTGCCAGTCAGGAGGTTTCGGCATCGGGCTTTCGACTAATCACCGTGCTTTGCTCCGGCCACCGCAATGGCATGATGGCGCCCATGCCCGCCATCACCCGTCGCGCGCTCCTGCAAATCGGGATGGGCACCGGCGTCATGGCCGCCGGCGGGTACGTATTGGGCGCCGCAGTGGCCGCAGGCGCACCGCCGGCACCGCAGGCACCACCCGTCCCGGCTCCGACCTACGCCGCCGGATCCTTCGTGTCCGCTGCCCGTGGCGGGACGGTGACCAACTGGATCATCGCCCGCCCGCCGGGCCAGACGGCCCCGCTGCGGCCGGTGATCCTGCTGCACGGCAAGGATTCCAGCGCCCAGACCGTGATGTCGATGGGCGCCGAACGGTTCCTGGCGGACGCGGTGCGGGCCGGCGTCGCGCCGTTCGCCCTCGCCGCGGTCGACGGGGGCAACGGCTACTGGCACCGCCGCGCCTCCGGCGACGACTCCGGGGCGATGGTGCTCGACGAGTTCCTCCCGCTTCTCGGTGACCACGGCCTGGACACGTCCCGGGTGGGCTTTCTGGGCTGGTCCATGGGCGGATACGGCGCGATGCTGCTGGGCTCGCGGTTGGGCGCCGGGCGCACCGCCGCGGTCTGCGCGGTCAGCCCTGCGCTGTGGACGTCGGCGGGGGCAGCGGCACCGGGCGCGTTTGACGGCGCCGAAGATTATGCCGCCAACAGCGTGTGGGTCCCGGGTGCGCTCGACGGGATACCGCTGCGAATCGACTGCGGCTACGACGATCCGTTCTACCCGGCAACACAGCAGTTCATCGCGCAGTTGGCCGAGCCGCCGGCGGGCGGTTTCTCTCCCGGCGGGCACAACGCGTCGTACTGGTCTTCGCAGTTGACCGGCGAGCTCACCTGGGCCGCGCCGCTTCTCACCGCCTAGAGGGAGATGCGCCCCTCCGCGGCCGCAAGGCCGATGTCGGTCCTAAAATGGCTGCCCGGCAGCCGGATCGACTGGATCCGCCGGTAGGCGGCGTCGCGCGCGGCAGCCAGGTCGACGCCGACGCCCACCACCGACAGCACTCGGCCGCCCGAGGACACCACGGCACCGTCATCGCGACGGGCGGTACCGGCATGCAGCACGCTTCCGCCGCGCTCGGAGCCCGGCTCGGCTCCGTGGATGACGTCGCCCACCCTGGGGCGCCCCGGGTAGTTCTCCGCGGCGACGACGACCGTGACGGCCGCGCCGTCGCGCCACCGTAGCGGCGGCTGACCGGCCAGCTCGCCGGTGGCGGCTGCGCGCAACAGCTGACCCAGGGGGGATTCGAGCAGCGCGAGCACCGCCTGGGTCTCGGGATCGCCGAAGCGGCAGTTGAATTCAACGACCGCCGGACCGTTGGAGGTGATCGCCAGCCCGGCGTACAGCAGCCCGGAGAACGGGCAGCCCCGCTTGACGAGTTCGGCCGCAACAGGTTTCACGACCTCGTCGACGATGCGGCGGGTCATCTCGTCGGGCAGCCACGGCAGCGGGGTGTAGGCGCCCATACCGCCGGTGTTGGGTCCGCTGTCGCCGTCGCCGACGCGCTTGAAGTCCTGTGCCGGCAACAGCGGGACCACGGTCTCTCCGTCGACGACGCAGAACAGCGACACCTCCGGACCGTCGAGGAACGACTCGAGCAGCACCGGGTGGCCGGCTTCGAGCAGGCTGGCGGCGTGCGCGCGGGCGGCGTCGCGGTCGGCGGTGACCACCACGCCCTTGCCGGCCGCCAGGCCGTCGTCCTTGACCACCCATGCCGGGTCCCCGCCCGCAGGGCCGAACCGGTCCAGCGCGGAGTCGAGGTGGGCGGGGTTGTCGACGATCTCGCTGCCGGCGGTGCGCACCCCCGCAGCGGACATCACGTCCTTGGCGAAGGATTTCGACCCCTCGATGCGGGCGGCGTCTTTCGTCGGGCCGAAGCAGGCGATACCGGCTGCGCGCACCGCATCGGCGACACCGAGGACCAGCGGCACCTCAGGTCCGATGACCACCAGGTCGGCGCCGGTGCGCCGGGCGAGAGCGATGACCGCCTCACCGGAGGTCACGTCGAG
This sequence comes from Mycobacterium sp., assembly GCF_049683355.1. Lineage (GTDB taxonomy): Bacteria > Actinomycetota > Actinomycetes > Mycobacteriales > Mycobacteriaceae > Mycobacterium. The sequence goes on along the minus strand of NZ_JBAUJB010000021.1, from coordinate 15,541 downwards.
CTCGTACTGGTCGGCGAGTGCCGCCGTGCCCGCGTTGCCGGGCGCCACGGTGAGCGCATCGACCTCCGGGTCTCGGCGCAGCGCGAGCAGCAGCGCGTGTTCACGGGCTCCGGATCCGACCACCAGGACGTGCACAGCAGCCCACCCTAATCGCACATCGACCCGGAAGTCCGAACCCCATCGGCCATGCACTTGGCCAAGCAGGTGTATGGTCATGGGAAAGTGCTGCACGTCACATCAGGAGTGAATCCACATGACCACAGCGAACGACGGGCTGCAGAGTTGCCCGTTCCTGCCCGACGGATATGACTTCACCGACCCGGATGTCCTGCTCAAGGGCATTCCCGTCACCGAGTTCGCCGAACTCCGCAAGACCTCGCCGGTGTGGTGGAACGCCCAGGATGAGTCGATCTTCGACGACGGCGGCTACTGGGTGATCAGCCGGCACGCGGACATCAAGGCGATCTCGCGGGACGGCTCGCTGTGGTCGACCAACCGCAAGGGCGCGGTGATGCGCTTGCCCGACGGCGTCACCGCCGACCAGCTCGAGCTGACCAAGGCCCTGCTGATCAATCACGACGCACCTGAGCACACCCGGTTGCGCAAGATCGTCTCGCGGCTGTTCACGCCCAGGGCGATCGTCGCCCTGGAGGAGAAGTTGGCCGTCGCCGCGCGCAGCATCGTGCGTTCGGCGTTGGAGAGAGACTCCGGCAACTTTGTCGACGACATTGCGATGCCGTTGCCACTGCTGGCGATCGCCGACCTCATCGGCGTCCCCGAAGGCGACCGCGAGAAGTTGTTCCACTGGAGCAACTGCATCATGAACACCGACGATCCCGACTTCGACTCCGACCCGACCGTCGCGAACGCCGAACTGATGGGCTACGCCTACAACATGGCCGAGGAGCGCCGCCGCTGTCCAGCCGACGACATCGTCACCAGGCTGATCCAGGCCGACTTGGGGGAAGAAGGTGGAGAGACCAATGAGCCCTTGGGCGACGTCGAGTTCGCGTTCTTCGTGATCCTGCTGGCGGTGGCCGGCAACGAGACCACCCGCAACGCGATGACCCACGGCATGAATGCGTTCCTGGAGAACCCCGACCAGTGGGAGCTGTTCAAGCGCGAGCGTCCCGACAGCGCGGTCGAGGAGATCATCCGCTGGGCCACCCCCGTGCACTGTTTCCAGCGCACCGCGCTCGCCGATGTGGAGATCGGCGGCGCGAAGATCGCCGAGGGGCAGCGAGTCGGCCTGTTCTACAGCTCGGCCAACTTCGACGAGGACGTCTTCGATCGGCCGTTCGAATTCGATATCCTGCGTAACCCCAATCCGCACTTGGCGTTCGGCGGGAACGGCGCCCACTTCTGCATCGGCGCCAACCTCGCGCGGATGGAGATCAAGCTGATGTTCAACGAGATCGCCGACCAGATTCCCGACATCACCAAGCTCGCCGAGCCGCAGCGGCTGCGGTCGGGCTGGATCAACGGCGTCAAAGACCTGCAGGTCGCCTACCGCTGAGGCCGGGCCGACGGGTGGCCTAAGGTTCCTTCGTGCGCACCCACGGCTGGTCCGGTTCAGCGCCTGCCAATGATAAGGAGGCGGTCGCGCGGATCCTCGCCGCCGCGGGCAAGGCGATCGAGAACAAGGGCGCTGACTTCAGCATCTCCGATGTGGCCCGCACCGTGGGGGTCACCCGGCAGACGGTCTACCGGTACTTCGCCAGCACCGAGGCGCTGCTCGTCGCCGCGGCGGTGCACGCCGTCGACGGTTTCCTGGACCGGCTGGCCGCGCACCTGTCGGGAATCCACGATCCCGCGGAGGCCGTCACCGAAGCCGTTGCCACGGCATTGGAGTGGCTGCCGCGGGAGAAGTACATCGGTCTGCTGATGGTCCCCGGCGGCGCGACCCACGTCGAGTCCGTCACCTCGGACATCGCGCTGCGATTCGGCCGGGACATGGTGGGACGTCTCGACGTCGACTGGACTGCGGCGGGTTGTCACGATGCCTATCTCGACGAGCTGGCCGAGCATCTGCTGCGGATCATCCAGTCGTTTGTCATCGACCCGGGACGCCCGCCACGACAGGCCGACGACCTGCGCGCCTACCTACGCAAGTGGGTGGGCAGCGCACTCACACCACCGTCAGCGGCAACGACTTACGATCCTCGAACACCCACGATGCGCCGCCGCTGAACTTGCACACCGTAACCTCGGGCAGTTCCTTTGCCGCGGTGTCGGTCTCGACGATACCCACGGTCCAGTCGGATTCAGTGCCTGAGACCTCGGCGCGCAGATGCGGGTCGACCGCCTGGACCACAGCCTGTAATGGCAGGTCCGCCACGGGCGAGACCAGCGAGATCCAGGAATCATCCGCGTGGGCCGGTGACCGGCGCACATGCAGCGAGTCGGGGGCGACGTCGGCCCACACATACGCAGCGGGATTGAGCAACGGGTGCAACTCGAGAACCCGCAGTGCACCCTTGACATCGCTGGACAGCCTGAGTGCCTTGTGAATCCGCTCGGCGGCCACACTGGCAATGCCGATCAGTTGCCTCGTGCGAATCGAACGCGCCAGCGCCACATCGTCTTTGGCGCGCTTCTCGACCGCTATCGTGAAGGACAACACCAACAGCTGCATCTGCAGACACACCTCGTCGGCGATCCGGGCCAATGCCGAGTGCGAGAACGCGCCGAAGTCGACGTCGGCTAGCAACTCACCCGAATAGTCGGCCATACCTTCGTCGTTCGGGTCGATGGGCTCGAGTTCGCACGAGTGTGCATGGCTGGCGGCGACGAGGTCCATCGCCGGTATGAAGGGCACCTCGGGATAGGACTCGTCGATGATCACCGTCCACCGGCAGTGCGGGTGCTGGCCTGACGGCACCCTGGGCGGCCGGTGGATCGGGCGCACCTGGGCTTTGCGATTGATGGCCAGCGCCGTGGCATCAAACGTCGGGTCCTCGATGTCATGGCACATCCCGTGGACGTAATCCTCGCCCATCGGCTCGACGTCGGTCGAGCAGTGCGCCACAGTCGTCGAGGTGGAACTCACCGTGCCATCGGTCATGAACGGTGTAGCGGAAATCCATGAACTGCGGTGGGGCGCCGATGTCCAGCTGCAGGCCTTTGAACAACGTGAAGATGTCGACGCCCTCGTAGTTGAGCGCCTTTTGCATCCGCTTGGTGTAGAGCGGACTCGAAGCGGCCCACTCCTCGATGGCCACCTGAAGCATCTCATCCCGGCCCCAGGCACTGATGCAGTGAGCCATTCCCGACCGGTCGATGAGTTGACCGACCAACAGCAACTCGGGTACCAGCGTGGCGAGCTCCTCGCGCGACAGCGCGGCATACCTACTCATCATCGATCTTGGCCATCATCGAGCTTGCTTCCCGAGTGCATGTTCAACGCCGCGTTGACGTTGGCCTTCTTGTCTTCGGACTCGCCCTTCTCGGCTGCCTTCTTGCGTTTTGCCAACACCTTGCTCACCACCCCGTCCAGCTTTGAGCCCAGCGGAAAACCCAGGTAGTGCGTGAGGAATACCGCCATCTCCTTGAGCTCAGCTCCGGTGAGCTCCCCGTTGTGCAGCGCCGCGTTCACCTGGATCTCGGCCAGATCCGCGTTGCCCACCGCGGTCACGCAGGTCAGAGTCATCATCCGTTTTTCGCGCATCGACAGCCCAGGTCTGGTCCAGATGGTGCCGAAGAGGTGGTCGACGGTGAGGTCGAAGTAGGGGTCGCCCTGGATATCGGGCATCTCCCAACCGTAGACCTCGTTCATCTTGGCAAGGCCCTTTTGTCGAAGCTCGTCCATGTGGCTACTCCTTCGTCGTCGAAGTCGTCTGCGGCACACCGAGTCCGGCGGCCAGGTCACGCAACGCTATCTCTGCCAGCGGCAACTGCACCCCGGTTGCCTCACCCAGACCCAGTGCCAGCCCCAGATCCTTCTCGCCCAGACCGCGGGTGTGGACGAACATGTCGTACAGGAAGTGGTCGGGCTGCAACGGCTTGGTGTCGTCGCGCGCCATGATCGCACCCGGCCCACCACTCTGCGCATCGCTGTGCCGCACCACCCGACCCAGCTTCTGCAGATCGATACCCGCGGCCTCGGCCAGCTTCTGCGCCTCACATGCTGCGGCGAACCCGACGAAGGTCAACATGTTGCGGGCCAGCTTCATCCGGGTTCCCGCCCCCGTCTCCCCCGCCCGGACCACCATCGACGCCCACTGCTTGAACACCGGCTTGACCACGGCGTAGGCATCCTCGTCGGCACCGACCATGACGGCGAGCTCGCCCTTCTCGGCTGCACCGGCGCCACCGCTGACCGGAGCATCCACGATGTGAACGCCCTTGGGCCGCAACTGCTCAGCAAGTTCAACAGCCGTGTCGGGCTCGATCGTCGAGTGGATCGCAATGACGGTGCCGGGTTTGGCGTGGTCGGCAAGCCGACCCACCACGTCACGCACCTGTGCGTCGGTCAGCACGGTCACGCTGATGACGTCGGCCTTCGCAACGTCGGCAACGCTGTCGGCCAGCGTTGCACCGAGTTCGGCCAGCGGCGTCATGGACTCGATGCGCACGTCGAACACGATGAGCCCGCCCGGCCATTCCACCAGGCGCTTGGCCATCGGCGCGCCCTGATTTCCCAGGCCGATGTATCCGAGCTTCAACTCCGTGCTCATCAGCGGAGTCTCCTCTTCGCGCAAGCGCTCATCAGCGGATGATCTGTCCGCCGTCGACATTGAAGATCTGCCCGGTGATCCACTTGGCCTGATCCGACAACAGGAACAGCATCATGCCGACGAGATCCTCGGGTTCGCCCATCCGCGACAGCGGGATGTTCTTCACGATGTCGGCCACCATCTCCTGCGGAGTGGTGGTGCGGTTGGCCTCGGTGTCGATCGGGCCCGGCGCGATCGCGTTAACCCGGATGTTCTGCCCGCCGAGTTCGGTGGCCAGTTGTTGGGTGAGGCCGTTGATGCCCACCTTGGCCAGCCCGTAGAAGTTCGAGTACAGCCATGCCGCGGTCGAGGACTGGTTGACGATCGCCCCGCCGCCGCGCTTGGCCATCTTGCGGTACACCGCGCGGGTGCACACCAACGCACCGTCGAGGTTCACGCTCATGAACTTCTTGTAATAGTCCCAGTCCACGGTGATCAGGAAGTCGAGCTTCATCCCACCGAAGATGGCGGCATTGTTGACCAGGTAGTCGATGCCGCCGAACTCCGAAAGTGTCTGTGCCGCCATCTCCTTGGCCGAATCCGGGTCGGAGACGTCGACCCGCACGGCGAGCGCGTTGCCGCCCTCACCCTTGATGCCGTCGGCAACCTTCTGGGCTCCTTCGGTGTTGATGTCGGCCACCACCACCGCCGCGCCCTCGCGGGCGAGTGCCTCCGCGTAGGCCTGGCCGATGCCACCGCCGGCTCCGGTGACGATGGCCACCTTCTCCGTGAACTGGTCTCCGTAGAGTGCCACCCATGTCTCCTAGCGTCGTCGTCTGAAGTTACTGTGCCGCCGTGGCAATCGCTTTGATCTCGAGATACTCCTCGAAACCTGCGATCCCCATCTCCCGGCCGATGCCGGATTGCTTGTATCCGCCGAACGGCATGTCCGCCGAGTACCAGACACCGCCGTTGATGTTGACCGTGCCCACCCGCAGCCGCGCCGCCACCGAGTTCGCGCGGTCGAGGTCCGGCGAGAAGACGGTGCCCGACAGGCCGTAAGGGGAGTCGTTGGCGATCCGGACCGCGTCGTCGTCGCCGTCGTGGGCGATGACCGTCAGCACCGGGCCGAAGATCTCCTCGCGCGCCACCTTCGCGGTGTTGTCCAGTCCGGCGATCACCGTCGGCTCGATGAAGAAGCCGACGTCACGCTCGGCGGGGCGGCCACCGCCGCAGGCGAATCTGCCGCCCTCGGCGATCGCGGAATCCAGGTACTCCTGGATGCGATCGCGCTGCCTGGCCGAGATCACCGGCCCGCAGATGGTGCCCGGGTTCGTCGGGTCACCCGGCTTGAGCCCGCCCATGGTCGCGGCGGCGGCCTCGACGGCCTCGTCGTATCGATTCCGCGGCACCACCAGCCGGGTGGTGATCGAACAGCCCTGCCCGGCATGCATCGACGCGGTGAACGCCGCCATCGAGCAGGCGCCGGCCAGGTCGGCGTCGCCGAGGACCAGGAACGCCGACTTGCCGCCCAGTTCCAGGAAGACCTTCTTCAGCGTGGCGGCGCCGTCGGCCATCACCGCGCGCCCGGTGGTGGTCGACCCGGTGAACGAGACCATGTCCACCCGAGGGTCTTTCGACAGCAGTGCCCCGACACCGTGGTCGCTGGAGGTGACGATGTTGAGCACACCGGCGGGAATGTCGGTGTGCTCGGTGATGAGCTCACCGAGCACCGCGGCGCACCACGGGGTGTCCGGCGCCGGCTTCAGGACGACGGTGTTGCCGGCGGCCAGCGCCGGTCCGATCTTGGCGAAGTTGATCTGGTGGGGGAAGTTCCACGGGGTGATCGCCCCGACCACGCCGACGGCCTCGCGGGCGACGGTGCGAAGCGTCTTGATCCCCATCGGCGATGCGATGCCGAGATCTGTTCGCCACTGGTAGTTCTCGGCGGTGTTGGCCGAGAACGACAGGTCGGCGACCGGCCCTTCCAGCTGGGCTGCCGACGTGAGCATCCGCGGCGCGCCCACCTCGGACATGGTCAGTTCCCGAAGCTCCTCGACATGCTTGGACAGCGCGTCCTGGAGTTGACGGATACAACGCACCCGCAGGGCGGTGTCGGTGGACCAGTCCGTCTCGTCGAAGGCTCGCCGGGCGGCTTCGATCGCCGCGCTCATGTCCTCGACGCTCGCGTCGGCCGCGACGCCGAGCGTCTCCTCGGTCGCCGGATTGACGGTGGAAAACGTTCCCGAGCTGCCAGCGACGAGCTTGCCGTCGATGAGCAGCCGGCTCTCGCGATCGGCCAGGATTGGCATCCGACCTCCTGTCTATGCGCCCTGGACAGTCTATGCGCCCTGGACAGCTGTCCGACTGACTTCCTTCGAACGATAGACCCAGATCACCGGGCGAGGCAAGGTCGGGCAGGCTTGCTGCCGCAACAAGCCTGTTGAACTGCCGTTTTTCGACTTCGCTTGCCTGCGGGTGGCGTGTCGGATAACTTGGACATGTGTCCAGTGATGCAGCGGCCGCGCTTTCAGATGAGGCGCGGCAACCACCTCGTAACCGGCGGCAGGAAGAGACTTTTCGCAAAGTCCTGTCCGCCGGCGTCGAGATGCTGCGCGAGTCGTCGTACGCCGATCTGACCGTGCGTGCGGTCGCGGCACGGGCCAAGGTCGCACCGGCGACGGCGTACACCTACTTCTCGTCGAAGAACCACCTGATCGCAGAGGTCTACCTGGACCTCATGCAGCAGGTCGAGTACTTCACCGACGTCAACGACAGCAGGGCCAGCCGTGTGGAGAAGACGCTGCGGGCGATGACGCTGACGCTCGCCGACGAGCCGGAGGTCGCCGCGGCATGCACCACCGCACTGCTGTCGGGCAACGATCCGGCCGTGCGGGCGGTACGGGAACGGATCGGCGTCGAGATCCATCGCCGGATCCGCGCCGCCGTCGGCCCGGACAGCGACCCGCGCACGCCGGCCGCGTTGGAGATGACGTTCTTCGGCGCGCTGGTCAACGCCGGCAGCGGGGCATTCACTTATCACCAGATCGCCGACCGCATGAGCTATGTGGTCGGCCTCATCGTCGGGGAGGACCGATGACCACCAACAGCGGCGCCGTGAGCGACGCCATCCTCGACCCGTATGACTACGACTTCCACGAGGATCCGTATCCGTACTACCAACGGCTGCGCGACGAGGCACCCCTCTACCGCAATGAAGAACTCGGTTTCTGGGCGTTGTCGCGGCACCGCGACGTGCTCCAGGGCTTCCGCAACAGCACGACCCTGTCCAACTCCTACGGCGTCTCGCTCGACCCGGCCTCGCGTGGGCCGCACGCATCGAAGACGATGTCCTTCCTGGCGATGGACGATCCCGACCATCTGCGGCTTCGCGCCCTGGTGTCCAAGGGCTTCACGCCACGACGCATCAGAGAGCTCGAGCCCAGGGTCACCGAGCTGACCGTCGGACATCTGGACACGATGCTGGAGAAGGCCCGCAGCGGCGCCGGAACCGTGGACTACGTCAACGATTTCGCGGGCAAGCTGCCGATGGACGTCATCTCCGAGTTGATGGGGGTGCCGCAGGCCGACCGCGACCAGGTGCGGGCCTGGGCGGACGGGGTGATGCACCGCGACGAAGGCGTCAACGACGTTCCCGCCGCGGCGGTCGAGGCGTCCATCAACCTGATCGTCTACTACCAGGCGATGGTCGCAGAACGTCGCAAGCAACTCACCGACGACCTGACGTCGGCACTGCTGGAAGCCGAGATCGACGGAGACCGGCTCACCGACGACGAGATCCTCGGCTTCATGTTCCTGATGGTGATCGCCGGCAACGAGACCACCACCAAACTCCTTGCCAATGCCGCTTTCTGGGGTCACCGCAACCCCGATCAGCTGGCGTCGGTGTACGAGGACATCGAGCGGGTGCCGCTGTGGGTGGAGGAGACGCTTCGTTACGACACCTCCAGTCAGATCCTGGCCCGCACGGTGTCCGGTGAGCTGACGCTGTACGACACCACTATTCCCGAGGGTGATGTGGTGCTTCTGCTTCCGGGCTCCGCGCACCGCGACGAACGGGTCTTCGAGAATCCCGACGACTACGTCATCGGCCGGGAGATCGGTTCGAAGTTGATGAGTTTCGGCAGCGGTGCCCACTTCTGTCTCGGCGCGCACCTCGCGCGAATGGAGGCCCGGGTGGCACTTGCCGAGTTGTTCAAGCGGATCCGTGGATACGAGGTCGACGAGGCCAACGCCGTCCGCGTCCATTCCAGCAGCGTGCGCGGATTCGCCCATCTTCCGATCACTGTCCAGGTCCGCTAGCACGGCCGAAAGGTCTCAGATGCCCCGTTTCGACCCACTGCCCGACCGCCGGCCCACCCTGGTGGCCGGCGCCTCCTCCGGTATCGGCGCGGCGACAGCCGTCGACCTTGCCGCGCACGGCTTTCCGGTCGCGCTGGGCGCGCGCCGGGTGGAGAAGTGCCAGGAGCTCGTCGAGCAGATCCGCGCTGACGGCGGCGAAGCCATCGCGGTCCACCTGGACGTCACCGATCCGGATTCGGTCAAGTCCTGCGTCGAACAGGTGACCTCCGAGCTCGGTGAGATCGAGCTACTGGTCGCCGGGGCGGGTGACACCTACTTCGGCAAGATCGAGGCCATCAGCACCGAACAGTTCGAGTCCCAGATCCAGATCCATCTGATCGGCGCCAACCGGGTCGCGGGTGCGGTGTTGCCCGGAATGATCGAACGTCAGAGGGGCGACCTGATCTTCGTCGGTTCCGACGTGGCGCTGCGGCAGCGCCCGCACATGGGCGCCTACGGCGCGGCCAAGGCGGCTCTGGTCGCGATGGTCAACAACCTCCAGATGGAGCTCGAGGGCACCGGGGTGCGGGCGTCGATCGTGCACCCCGGACCCACCAAGACCGGCATGGGCTGGAGCCTGCCCGCCGACCTGATCGGCCCCGCCCTCGAGGACTGGGCCAAATGGGGTCAGGCCCGCCACGACTACTTCCTGCGAGCCGCCGACCTCGCGCGGGCCATCACCTTCGTCGCCGAGACCCCCCGAGGTGGATTCATCGCCAACATGGAACTGCAGCCCGAAGCCCCTCTGGCGAGTGATCCCGCCGACCGCCAGAAACTTGTCCTGAACGAGGAGAACCTGAAGTCATGACGACAGCAGTGGTGCCCCGCGTCTCCGGTGGCGAAGAGGAACACGGCCATCTCGAGGAGTTCCGGACCGTCCGATCGGCCTGATGAACCGGATCCGCGAAGAGTGCGGGGATGTCGGCTGGTTCCAGCTGGCCGGCAAGCAGGTCGTCATGCTGTCCGGATCCGAGGCCAACGAGTTCTTCTTCCGCTCCAGCGACGCTGAACTGAACCAGGCCGAGGAGAAGGAGACGCTACGCCTGCATCCGCCGCTCATCATCCTGATGCGCGGCGCGCAGGACGAGTTCGAAGTGGCGGGCCATCCGATTCACAAGGGTCAGATGGTGGCCGCCTCGCCTGCCGTCTCCAACCGGATTCCCGAGGACTTCCCCAGCCCGGACGATTTCGACCCCGACCGCTATCTGAAGCCGCGACAGGAGGACCTGGCCAACCGGTGGACGTGGATTCCCTTCGGAGCGGGCAAGCACCGCTGCGTCGGGGCGGCGTTCGCTCAGATGCAGATCAAGGCGATATTCTCGGTACTGTTGCGCGAGTACACATTCGAGATGTCGCAGCCGTCGGAGAGCTACCGCAACGATCATTCCACGATGGTCGTGCAGCTCGCTCAGCCGGCCAAGGTCCGCTACCGCAAGCGAGTCAAGGACTGAGCCAATGGGTTGTTACCGCGTGGAGCTCGACGATGACCTGTGCCAGGGCCACGCCATGTGCGAACTGGAAGCCCCGGATGTGTTCCGGGTGCCCAAGCGCGGTGTCGTCGAGATCCTCGACCCGGAACCGCCCGACGAGATCCGCGAGGATGTCGAGCGGGCAGCTGAGATGTGCCCTACCCAAGCAATTTCCCTCAAGGATAAGGACTGACGATGCCGTCAAGGGAAGCACTCGAAGCCTGGACCGACCGTTGGCTCAAGGCCAACCGCGATGCCGAGGCGGCCGGTGACTGGAAGCCGATGGCCGACTTCTACACCGACGACGCAACCTACGGCTGGAACATCGGCCCCAAGGAAGACGTCATGTGCATCGGTCGCGACGAGATCCGCGACGTCGCCCTCGGCCTGGAGATGGAGGGCCTGGAGAACTGGGTCTACGAGTACCAGAAGACGCTGATCGACGAGAAGCAGAACGAGATCGTCGGCTTCTGGAAGCAGGTCGCCAACAAGAGCGACGGCACCCGCGACGAGATCTACGGCATCGGCGGCAGCTGGTTCCGGCTCGCCGCCGTCGGGGACGATGACCAGTTGCTGATCGAGTGGCAGCGGGACTTCTTCGACTTCGGTCACGTACAGAAGGCGTTCATGAAGCTGATCAAGTCCGGGGACCTCACCCCCACCATGCAGAAGCGAATCGAGCGCTCACTTGCCGGCGAGAAGCTGCCCGGCTACTACCCGCTCGGCGAGGCCCCCACCCCAATCTGGTAGCTCCCACCCAAGCGGTTGCTTGGGGGTGCTGTGATATGGCTAACTAGAGCCTCTAGTCTTTAACTACAGGCTCTAGTCGAAAGCAGGAGAGATGAAGACCAAAGGCGCTCTGATCTGGGATTTCAACCAGCCGTGGTCGATCGAGGAGATCGAGATCGGCGATCCCGTCAAGGACGAGGTCAAGATTCAGATGGAAGCGGCGGGCATGTGCCACTCCGACCACCATCTGGTGACCGGCGACATCCCGATGGCCGGCTTCCCGGTGCTCGGTGGACACGAGGGTGCCGGCATCGTCACCGAAGTCGGACCCGGCGTGGAGAACATCGCCCCGGGCGACCACGTCGTGCTGTCGTTCATCCCGTCGTGCGGTGAGTGTCCGACGTGCCAGAGCGGCCAGCGCAATCTGTGTGACCTGGGCGCGTTGCTGCTCACCGGTACCGCCGTCTCCGACGGGACCCACCGGGTCACGGCCAACGGCAAGCCCGTCATCCCGATGACGCTGCTGGGCACCTTCAGCCCCTACATGGTGGTGCACAAGAGCTCGGTCGTGAAGATCGACCCGTCCATCCCGTTCGAGGTGGCCTGCCTGGTGGGCTGCGGCGTCACCACCGGCTACGGCTCGGCGGTGCGCAGTGCGGACGTCCGCCCCGGTGACGACGTCGCGATCGCCGGGATCGGCGGCGTCGGAATGGGCGCCCTGCAGGGCGCCCTCAACGCCGGTGCACGCAACATCTTCGCCATCGACCCGGTCGACTGGAAGCGGGATCAGGCACTCAAGTTCGGCGCGACGCACGTCTACCCCGACCTTGCATCGGCGATGATGGGTGTCGCCGAGGTCACCCACGGCAAGATGGCCGACAAGACCATCATCACCACCGGTGAGCTCAAGGGTGAGGACATCGACAACTACCTCAACATGACCGCCAAGGGCGGCACCTGTGTGGTCACGGCGGTGGCCAACATGATGGAAACCAGCGTCACGCTGAACCTGGCGATGCTGACGCTGCTGCAGAAGAACCTGCAGGGCACCATCTTCGGCGGCGGCAACCCGCACTACGACATCCCGCAGCTGCTGTCGATGTACAAAGCCGGCAGGCTCAACCTCGACGACATGGTGACCCGGCAGTACAAGCTGGAGCAGATCAACGAGGGCTACAAGGACATGCTGGAGGGCAAGAACATCCGTGGCGTGATCCGCTACACCGACGCCGATCGGTAGAGCGGGATGACCGACAGCACAACCGAGACCGAGCTCTCACCGGTGGTCGCGGCCTCTCAGAGTTCCTGGCGATGCGTGCAGTCCGGCGACAAGGCCGGCTGGCTGGCGCTGATGTCCGAGGACGTCGTCATCGAGGATCCGATCGGCGAGGCCGTCACCAACCCCGACGGCACCGGAGTGCGCGGGAAGGCGGCTGTCGCCGACTTCTTCGACGCCAACATCGGACCGAACCAGTTGCGCATCACCTGCCAGGAGACGTTCCCGTCGAGCAGTCCGACGGAGATCGCCTACATCCTGGTGCTGGAGACCACGTTTCCCAATGGATTCGTGGCCACGGTCCGGGGAGTGTTCACCTACCGCGTCGACGACGCGGGGCTGATCACGAACCTGCGTGGCTTCTGGAACATGGATGCGATGACGTTCGCGGAGAAGGCGGATTAGCCAGCCGCTGGCAGGCCGCGGCGCGGTTGTCGTCGGTGGTACCCGCGGTGTCGGCCTGGCGGTCGCCGAGCTTCTGGCGGCCCTCGGCGCCGGCGTCGTCGTCAACGGACGCGATGAGGCGGCGGCCACCCAAGCGGCGCAACGCATTCCCGGTGCCGTCGCCCATCCGGGCTCGCCCTCCGACCCGTCGGTGGCCGATGCGCTGGTGGATACCTGTGTCCACCGGTTCGGCCACATCGACATCCTGGTCAACTGTGCGGGAACCGCCGAACCGGCAGGCTCGTCGATCCTCGACATCACCACCGAGCAGTTCAACGAGCTTATCGACGCCCACTTGGGCACCGCATTTCAGATGTGCCGCGCGGCAGCGCCGCGAATGGTGCAGCGGGGGGCCGGGGCGATCGTCAACACCAGTTCGTTCGCCTTCCTCGGTGACTACGGCGGCACCGGGTACCCGGCAGGCAAGGGCGCGGTCAACGGCCTGACGGCGGCGATCGCCGCCGAACTCAAGGAGCACGGGGTCCGCGCGAACGTGGTGTGTCCCGGCGCCAAGACCCGGCTGTCCACCGGACCGGACTACGAGGCGCACATCGCCGAGCTCAACCGGCGCGGACTGCTCGACGAGGTCAGCATGCAGGGCGCGCTGGACGCCGCGCCACCCGAGTACGTCGCGCCGACATACGCCTACCTGGTCAGTGATCTCGCCAAGGATGTGACCGGTCAGATCTTCATCGCCGCAGGCGGATTCATCGGCAAGTTCGACCGCCAGACCCCTGCGATCGTGGCCTACCGGGACCATCACGACTCCCCGCCGTGGTCGATCGACGAGATCTCCGCACAGATCGGTTAACCCGGCAGTGTGTGGTCGCGGTACTGCTCGCGCAGCTTGAGCTTGACGACCTTGCCGGTGGCGGTGTGGGGCAGTTCGTCGACGAACACCACGTCCTCGGGCAGCCACCACTTGACGACCTCGCCGGCCAGGTACTCCAGAATCTCCTCCCGGGTGGCGTTGTGCCCCTTGCGAAGCACGGCGATGAGCACCGGTCGCTCCTGCCATTTTGGATGGGGCACCCCGATGACGGCGGCTTCGGCGATGGCCGGGTGCCCCATCGCGGCGTTCTCGAGGTCGATCGAACTCACCCATTCACCGCCGGACTTGATGACGTCCTTGGCGCGGTCGACGAGTTGCAGGTAGCCGTCGGGGTCGATGGTCGCGACATCGCCGGTGGGGAAGAAGCCCTCGCCGTCGCGCTTCTCCCCACCTTCGCCCTTGAAGTAGCCACTGGCGATCCACGGACCACGGACCCACACCTCGCCGAACGCCTTTCCGTCCCAGGGCAGTCGGTGGCCGTCGTCGTCGACGATCTTGAGGTCCACTCCCCAGACGCCGCGGCCCTGTTTCAGCCTGATGCGGGTGCGCTCCTCTTCGGAGAGTCCTTCGTGTTTGGGCAGCAGCCTGCCGATTGTGCACAGCGGGCTGGTTTCGGTCATCCCCCAGCCCTGCATCGACTCGGCCCCGAAATCCCGGTCGAACCGCTCGATCATCGACTGTGGCAGGGCCGCCCCACCGGTGCCCGCGACGCGCAATCCGAGTTCGTGCGGGTCGATCTCGGGGTGCTCGTCGAGATAGGAGAACAGCATCATCCACACCGTCGGCACCCCCTGGCTCTGGTTGACGCCCTCGGACTTCATCAGGCTGTAGACGGATTCGCCGTCGAGGTGCGGTCCGGGCATCACGAGTGTCGCGCCGACCATCGCCGCGGTGTAGGGGGTCCCCCACGCATTCGCATGGAACATGGGCACCACCAGCAGGATCCTGGAGCCGCTGTGGATGTCGATGGCGTCGCGCGCCGCGATCATCAGGGTGTGCAGCATCGTCGAACGATGCGAGTACAGAACACCTTTCGGGTTCCCGGTGGTGCCCGAGGTGTAGCACAGCGATGACGCGCTGTGCTCGTCGAACTCGGGCCAGTCGTAGTGGGTTGACTGCGTGCCGATGAGTTCGTCCCAGCACAGCAGGCGATCCGCGGGAATCCCGGGGATGTCGGGCATGTGGGCGCGATCGGTCATCACGACATAGGTGTCGACCGTGTTGAGCTGGGGTGCCAGGGTTTCCACCAACTGCACGAAGGTCACGTCGAAGAACAGCACCCGGTCCTCGGCGTGGTTGACGATATAGACGATCTGCTCGGGGAAGAGCCGCGGGTTGACTGTGTGCATGACCGCCCCGGAACCCGACACGCCGAAATACAGCGTCAGGTGGCGATCGCTGTTCCACGCGAGTGTCCCGACCCGGTCTCCCTGTTGGATCCCGAGGCCGGCCAGCGCGTTGGCCACCTGCTTGGACTGATCCCTGACCTGTGACCAGGTGGTGCGCCGCGTGTGCCCCTCAGGAAGCCGGGACACGATCTCGGTGTCGGCGTGGAACGCGGCCGCGTGCTCGATCAGGGAGGAGATCATCAGCGGTCTGTCCTGCATCAGTCCCAGCATCCGGCCAGGCTATCGAGGGCGACGGGACTTGTCGGTCGGTTCTGACATGATCGAACACATGTTCGATGGTTCGTTGGCGGGGCCGGATCAGCTCGCCGGTCTCGGTGATGGCGCGCTGGCCCAGGCCGCGGCAGGCTGGGCGCGCGCTTCGGCGG
>NZ_JBAUJB010000020.1:0-20066 GCF_049683355.1 Mycobacterium sp. | reverse complement strand
GTCGGATCAGTCGTCGTCGTCGTAGTCTGAGCCGCGCGTGCGCGTACGGCGCGCGCCGAGCGTGTGCGAGGAGCGGCCCAACCCGTGGATAAACCCCCGCAACCGGGCGGTCCCCCCCGACCAGTGGGGACACGTCAGGCGCGTGACCTTCTCCGGGTGGCGTTCGGACCGTCTCTGGTCGCGTTGGTGGTCATCGCCGCGGTGGTGCTGCTGCAGCTGCTGATCGCCAACAGCGACATGACCGGCGCACTCGGCGCCACCGCCAGCATGTGGCTGGGCGTGCACCTGGTGCCGGTGTCCATCGCCGGCAGTTCGCTCGGCGCGATGCCGCTGCTGCCGGTGCTGATCATGATCTACGGCACGGCACGCACCACGGCGTCGGCGATTGTGAGCACGTCGTGGTTCGTCACCCGTTGGGTGGTGGCTTCCGCCCTGGGCGGGCCGGTGCTGGTCTCCGCGATCTGCCTGGCGGTCATCCACGACGCGGCGTCGGTGCTGACCGACCTGCAGACGCCCGACGCGCTGCACGCGTTCGGGAGCGTGTTCGCCGTACATCTGATCGGTGCGCTGCTCGGGGGGGGATCCCGGGTGGGCCGGCGACTGCTGCTGGCATCCCCGCTGCCGAGGTGGTTGCCCGACGCCTTCCGCGCGGCTGCCGCCGGGGTGATCGCGCTGATGGGCCTGTCCGGAGTGATCGTCGCCGGGTCCCTGGTCGTGCACTGGTCGACGATGCACGAGCTGTACTCGATCACCGATTCGATGTTCGGGCAGTTGAGCCTGACGGTGCTGTCCGTGCTCTATCTGCCCAATGTCATGGTCGGTGCGGCGGCTGTGGCGGTGGGATCCAGTGCCCACGTCGGGCTGGCGACGTTCAGTTCGTTCACGGTGTTCGGCGGCGACATCCCGGCACTGCCGGTGTTGGCCGCGGTGCCCACTCCTCCCCTCGGGCCGGTGTGGGTGGCGCTGATGATCGTGGCGGCGGTGTCCGCAGTCGCGCTCGGTCAGCAGTGCGCGCGGCACCGGCTGCCGGTGTGGTCCGCGCTGGCCAAGGTGGTGGTCGCGGCGTTGATCGCGACCGCGGTCATGGCTCTGCTGGGGCACGCCGGAGGGGGAGAGCTGGGCAACTTCGGCGACGTCGGCGTCGACCAGACGACGTTCGGGCCCGCGGTGTTCCTGTGGTTCGCGGGGATCGGCGCGCTCACGGTGGTGATGTCAGGCGGCCTGCAGCCGCGGGTGCGCCGGCCGAAGGTCGCACCGGCCACCGACGTCGGTGCCGACGAGGACACTGACACCGACACCGACGCCGACACGGGCGTCGTGCCGACGCCCGGCGACGAACAGGTCGAGCCCCTCGACACCGTCGATTTTGCTCCGGACGTCGTCGTCGTCGAGCCTGAGACCGAACCCGCTCCCGTCGCCGAGCAGCCCGCCGCCGACACCGGCGGCGAGAACGACGTGGCGCCACCGATGGCTGAGCCCGCGCCACCGGTCGAGGACCTCGACCCCGAGGACCACTTCGTCGTAGACGAACCGACTGGCCCCAGCGTGGTCGACGACGTGGACCCCGATGGCGGCGGCCACCGCGGCGGTGGTGCCGGCTAGCCACCCATTAGGCTCTCAGGCGTGCAGCCAGCGGTCCGTGTGCCCCCGAGTGCGCCGGCGCGGGTGGTGGTGCTCGCCTCCGGCACCGGTTCGCTTCTGGCGTCGCTGCTGAGCTCCGCGGTCGGCGACTATCCGGCAAAAGTGGTCGCGGTGGGTACCGACCGGGTCTGCGCCGCCCTCGACATCGCTGCGGCCGAGTCGATACCGACGTTCACGGTCCCGCTGGCCGACCATCCCCGCCGCGAACTGTGGGACGCTGCCATCACCGAGGCGACCGCGGGCCATGAGCCAGACCTGGTGGTATCGGCGGGGTTCATGAAGGTCCTTGGCCCACAGTTTCTTTCGAGGTTCCCCGGGCGGGTGGTCAACACCCATCCGGCGCTGCTGCCCGCATTCCCCGGTGCGCACGCGGTGCCGGATGCCCTGGCCTACGGGGTCAGAGTCACCGGTTGCACGGTGCATCTCGTCGACGCCGGCACTGACACCGGGCCGATACTGGCGCAGCGGGCGGTACCCGTGCTCGACGACGACGACGAAGCCGTTCTGCACGAACGGATCAAGGTGATCGAACGACAGCTATTGGTGGAGGTGCTGGAAGCGGTGGCAACCCACGGCGTGACCTGGACAGGACGAAAGGCGACCATAGGATGAGCGAGAACGAGGGCCTGTTCCGGCGGCCGATCCGCCGTGCGTTGATCAGCGTCTACGACAAGACCGGTCTGGTGCCGCTCGCGCAGGGTCTGCACGCCGCAGGTGTCGACATCGTATCCACCGGGTCGACCGCGAAAACCGTTGCAGACGCCGGCATCCCGGTCACGCCGGTCGAGGATGTCACGGGTTTCCCCGAGGTGCTCGATGGCCGTGTCAAGACGCTGCACCCGCACGTGCACGCCGGACTGCTGGCCGATCAGCGCAAGCCCGAGCATGTGTCGGCGCTCGCTGAACTCGGGGTCGCGGCCTTCGAACTCGTTGTGGCGAACCTGTACCCGTTCACCCAGACGGTCAACTCCGGCGCGGCAGTCGACGAGTGTGTGGAGCAGATCGACATCGGCGGGCCGTCGATGGTGCGTGCCGCCGCGAAGAACCACCCGAGCGTCGCGGTGGTCGTCGAACCGCTGGGCTACGACGGGGTGCTGGCTGCGGTGCGGGCCGGCGGATTCACCCTTGCCGAACGAAAGAAGCTGGCGGCGCTGGCGTTCCGGCATACCGCTGAGTACGACGTGGCGGTGGCCTCGTGGATGGAGTCGGTACTGGCCTCCGAAGGCGGAGAGGCTGCGCCGTCGTTGCCGCCATGGCTCGGCGCGACGTTCCGGCGTGCCGCCGTGTTGCGGTACGGCGAGAACCCCCATCAGCGGGCCGCACTCTACAGCGACGACGGTGCGTGGCCGGGACTCGCCCAGGCCGAGCAGCTGCACGGAAAAGAGATGTCCTACAACAACTACACCGACGCCGATGCGGCGTGGCGCGCGGCGTTCGACCACGAGGACACCTGCGTGGCGATCATCAAGCACGCCAACCCGTGCGGTATCGCGGTGTCGTCGGTCTCGGTGGCCGACGCCCACCGCAAGGCCCACGAGTGTGACCCGCTGTCGGCGTTCGGCGGTGTCATCGCGGCCAACACCGAGGTCAGCGTCGAGATGGCCGAGACCGTCGCCGGCATCTTCACCGAGGTGATCATCGCGCCGGGCTACGCGCCCGGCGCGGTGGAAGTGCTCACCGGGAAGAAGAACATCCGCGTGCTGGTCGCCTCCGAGCCTGCGATCGGGGGCACCGAGTTCCGTCAGATCAGCGGCGGTCTGCTGCTCCAGCAGCGCGATGCGATCGACGCCGCGGGCGACGACCCGGTGAACTGGACGCTGGCCACCGGATCACCCGCCGACCCGCAGACGCTGGCCGACCTGGTGTTCGCCTGGCGCACCTGTCGCGCAGTCAAGTCCAACGCGATCGTCGTCGCCAAGGACGGGGCCACCGTCGGAGTGGGGATGGGCCAGGTCAACCGGGTGGATGCCGCCCGGCTGGCAGTCGAACGGGCCGGGGACCGCACCCGGGGGGCGGTGGCGTCCTCCGACGCATTCTTCCCATTCCCCGATGGCCTGGAAACCCTGATGCGGGCCGGGGTGAAGGCCGTCGTACATCCCGGAGGTTCGGTGCGCGACGACGAGGTGACCGCAGCCGCCGAGGGGGCCCGCATCACGCTGTATCTGACCGGAGCGCGTCACTTCGCGCACTGACGCCGTCGGCGAGCACTCGCAAAATGCCAGTTCGCGGCGGTGTGTCGGGTGCAGACACGCACGCTCGCAGGCAGGAGTCGTAGCGTGGAGTGGTGACTTCACCTAACGACCTCCCACGCACTGTCGGTGAGCTGCGGGCATCCGGGCATCAGGAACGCAGCGTCAAGGCCGAGATGCGGGAGAACCTGCTGGCCGCGCTGTCCGAAGACCGTGACGTGTGGACCGGCATCCTCGGCTTCGACGACACCGTGATCCCGCAGCTGGAACGCGCCATCATCGCCGGGCACGACCTGGTGCTGCTCGGCGAACGCGGTCAGGGCAAGACGCGGCTGCTGCGCGCGCTGACCGCGCTGCTCGACGAGTGGACCCCGGTGATCGCCGGTGCGGAACTCGGCGAGCATCCGTACAGCCCCATCACGCCCGAGTCGATCAGGCGGGCCGCCGACTCCGGTGACGACCTGCCGGTGTCGTGGCGGCACCGCAGCGACCGCTACACCGAGAAGCTGGCCACCCCGGACACCAGCGTCGCGGACCTGGTCGGCGACATCGACCCGATCAAGGTCGCCGAGGGCCGCTCGCTGGGGGATCCGGAAACCATCGCCTACGGCCTGATCCCGCGGGCGCACCGGGGCATCGTCGCCGTCAACGAGCTCCCCGACCTCGCCGAGCGCATCCAGGTCGCGATGCTCAACGTGATGGAGGAACGTGACATCCAGGTGCGCGGCTACACGCTGCGGCTGCCGCTGGACGTACTGGTCGTCGCCAGCGCCAATCCCGAGGACTACACGAACCGTGGACGGATCATCACCCCGCTCAAGGACCGGTTCGGCGCCGAGATCCGCACCCACTACCCGCTCGAGTTGGACGCCGAGGTCGGCGTGATCTCCCAGGAAGCGCACCTGGCCGCCGAAGTGCCCGACCATCTGCTGCAGATCCTGGCCCGGTTCGCACGCAGCCTGCGGGAGTCGAGCTCCATCGACCAGCGGTCCGGGGTGTCGGCGAGGTTCGCGATCGCGGCCGCCGAGACCGTCGCGGCGTCCGCGCGGCACCGGGCCGCGGTGCTCGGTGAACAGGATCCGGTGGCACGCGTGGTCGACCTCGGGTCGGTGATCGACGTGCTGCGCGGCAAGTTGGAGTTCGAATCCGGCGAGGAGGGCCGGGAGCAGGCGATCCTCGAGCATCTGCTGCGCCGGGCCACCGCCGACACCGCACAGCGGCTGCTGGGCGGCATCGATGTGGGCCCGATCGTGACGGCGGTCGAGAACGGCTCGCCGGTCACCACCGGGGACCGGGTGTCGGCACGCGACGTGCTCGCTGCGGTTCCCGAGGTGTCCGCGGTCGCCGAGATCCAGCAACGGCTGCAGGCATCCAGCGACGGCCAGCGGGCTGCCGCGATCGAGTTGGCGCTGGAGGCGCTGTATCTCGCCAAGCGCATCGACAAGGTCTCCGATGAGGGCGAAACCGTCTATGGCTAAGCGCTTGTCGCGCTATTCGCGATACACCGGTGGCCCGGACCCGCTCGCCCCTCCGGTGGATCTGCGCGAGGCGCTGGAGGCGATCGGCCAGGACGTCATGGAGGGCACCTCCCCGCGGCGGGCGCTGTCGGAGTTGCTCAGGCGTGGTTCGGCGAACATGCGGGGCGCCGACAAGCTGGCGGCCGAAGCCAACCGGCGCCGGCGGGAACTGTTGCAGCGCAACAATCTCGACGGCACGCTCGCCGACATCAAGAAGCTGCTCGACGAGGCGGTGCTGGCCGAGCGCAAGGAACTGGCGCGCGCGCTCGACGACGACGCCCGTTTCGGGGAGTTGCAGCTGGAGTCCCTTTCGCCGTCGCCGGCCAAGGCTGTCCAGGAGCTCGCCGACTACGACTGGCGGTCGCGGGAGGCTCGCGAGAACTACGAACAGATCCGCGACCTGCTCGGCCGCGAGATGCTCGACCAGCGTTTCGCCGGCATGAAGCAGGCGCTGGAGAACGCTACCGACGAGGACCGGCAGCGTGTCAACGAGATGCTCGACGACCTCAACGACCTACTGGACAAGCACGCGAGAGGGCAAGACTCCCCAGAAGATTTTCAAGACTTCATGGCCAAGCACGGCGAGTTCTTCCCGGAGAATCCGCGCAACATCGACGAGCTGCTGGATTCGCTGGCACAGCGGGCCGCGGCCGCACAGCGGTTCCGCAACAGCCTCTCCGATGAGCAGCGGGCGGAGCTGGACTCGCTGGCGCAGCAGGCTTTCGGATCACCGTCGTTGATGAATGCGCTCAACCGTCTCGACGGCCATCTGCAGGCAGCACGACCGGGGGAGGACTGGACAGGCTCGCAGCGGTTCTCCGGGGGTGACCCGCTGGGCATGGGGGAAGGCGCCCAGGCGCTGGCCGACATCGCCGAACTCGAACAGCTCGCCGAGCAGCTCTCGCAGAGCTACGCCGGGGCGACGATGGACGACGTCGACCTCGACATGCTGGCCCGCCAGCTCGGGGACGAGGCCGCGGTGAACGCGCGCACCCTGGCCGATCTCGAACGCGCACTGATGAACCAGGGGTTCCTGGATCGCGGATCCGACGGACAGTGGCGGTTGTCGCCCAAGGCGATGCGCCAATTGGGTCAGGCGGCGTTGCGAGATGTGGCGCAACAACTCTCGGGTCGGCACGGGGAGCGCGACACCCGTCGCGCCGGGGCCGCCGGCGAACTGACCGGCGCCACCCGACCGTGGCAGTTCGGCGACACCGAGCCGTGGAACGTCACCCGCACCCTCACCAATGCGGTGCTGCGCGAGGCCGGCACCGCAGAACCCGCCAAGCCGATACGGATCACCGTCGAGGACGTCGAGATCTCCGAGACCGAGACCCGCACCCAGGCGGCGGTGGCGCTGCTGGTCGACACGTCGTTCTCGATGGTGATGGAGAACCGGTGGCTGCCGATGAAGCGCACCGCACTCGCCCTCAACCACTTGGTCAGCACCCGGTTCCGGTCGGACGACCTGCAGATCGTCGCGTTCGGCCGGTACGCCCGCACGGTGACCGCCACCGAGCTGACCGGGCTCGAAGGGGTCTACGAACAGGGCACCAACCTGCACCACGCGCTCGCCCTGGCCGCCCGCCACCTGCGGCGGCACCCCGACGCCCAACCGGTGGTCCTCGTGGTCACCGACGGTGAACCCACCGCACACCTCGAGAACTTCGACGGGTCCTCGGAGGTGTTCTTCGACTACCCGCCCCATCCCCGCACGATCGCGCACACGGTGCGCGGTTTCGACGAGATCGCCCGACTGGGGGCACAGGTGACGATCTTCCGGCTGGGCAGCGACCCGGGACTGGCGCGGTTCATCGACCAGGTGGCCCGCCGGGTGGGCGGCCGGGTGGTGGAGCCGGACCTCGACGGTCTGGGCGCGGCGGTGGTCAGCGACTACTTGAGCGCGAAACGGCGCCGCTGAACGTCAGGCCGCGGCGGTGCGCTTCTTGCGTTTGACCGCGACCTTGCCCCACAGCGAGAACCCGCGAACCCTGACGCACGGCGCGCCGGGGGAACCTTCCCCGCTGACGCGCTGGTCGAAACTTCCCATCACGGCGACCCCGCGCAGATCGACGTTGACCTCGGGCGGCACCAGGATCGTCTGCCCGCCCATGATCGAGTAGGAGTGGATCTCGACATCGTGGGAGGTGAAGTCGGCATAGCGCATGTCGACCACGCCCCCGCCCCAGAACGCGAACGTGGTCAGCCGGCCCGGCACGTTCCACCGGCCGCGGCGTTCGTAACCGCTGAGGATGGCCAGCAGCAGCGTCGACGGAGCCGGCCGGCACGGTCCGGAGCGCCCCTGGGTCACCGATCCGGGCAGGTCGTCGGACAGCCGGGCGAGTTCGTCGTAGGTCTGGGCGGCGTAAGCCCTGTGCAGCCGGTCTTCGTACTCGGTCAGCTCAAGGGTGCCGGATGCCGCGGCATCGGTCAGCAGTTGCGCGACCTGAATCCGGTCGGTGTCCGCAGCGCGCATCGACCCGTGCCGCGACGCGGGGGTGCTCATCGGGACCTTCTGGTGTTCGCGCAAGCGCACATCGCCCACGAGCCTACGACGAACACCGGTACATGCAAGGGCCTTGGCCAAACTGTAAGCGTTCAGCCGGCCCAATCGGGTCTGCGCTTCTGGAGGAAGGCCAGCATTCCTTCGCGGGCCTCCTCGGAAACGAACAGCGCCGCCGACCGTTGCGTCAATTTCTCTGCGTGCAGATCGAAGTCGGCGAGGATGGCTGCCGTCGTCAACCGCTTCGACTCGGCCAGCCCCTGGGGCGACCCCTGCGCCACCGCGGCAGCCAACTCGGTGACGGTCGCCGCGACGTCATCGGTGGCCACGGTGATCAGCCCGGTCTCGGCGGCAGCCTGCGCACCGAACTTCTCTCCGGTGACGAAATACCGGCCGGCCGCGCGTGCCGTCATCTTCGGCAGCAGCGTCAACGAGATGATCGATGGGGCGACGCCGATCCGTGCCTCGGTGAGCGCGAACGTGCTGGCGCTTCCCGCCACCGCGATGTCACACGCCCCGACCAGCCCCAGCCCGCCGGCTCTGACATGCCCGTCGATCGCCGCGATGACCGGCAACGGCGACTCGAGAATCCTGCGCAACAGGCGAGTCATGTCCTGCGCACGCTCCACGGCAAGGTCGGCAGGATCATGGCCCGCGGCCTCACCGATATCGGCGCCGGCGCAGAAGGTTCCGCCGGTGTGGCCGAGCACCACCACCCGCACACCGTGTTGGGCCGACGCCCGTGTCAAACCGTCGTGCAGCTGCTCGACCAGTGCCGTGGACAGCGCATTGCGGTTGCTCGGCGAATCGAGGGTGAGCCGCGCTACCGGGCCTTCGGCTTCATAACGGACCAAGGTGTCCATCAGTAGGACCGGGGGAGGCCGAGCGACGTTTGAGCGACGAAGTTGAGGATCATCTCGCGGCTGACCGGGGCGATCCGCGCCAGACGTGACGCCGTCAGGACCGAGGCGATGCCGTACTCCTTGGTCAGGCCGTTGCCGCCGAGGGACTGGACGGCCTGGTCGACGGCGCGCACCGACGCCTCGCCCGCGGCGTACTTCGCCATGTTCGCTGCTTCGGCCGCACCCGCATCGTCGCCGCCGTCGTAGAGGGCGGCCGCCTTCTGCGTCATCAGCTTGGCCAGCTCGATCTCGATGTGGTTCTGCGCCAGGGGATGCGAAAGACCCTGATGCGCGCCGATCGGCGTCTTCCACACCTGGCGGGTCTTCACGTAGTCGACGGCCTTGCCGATCGCGAAGCGGCCCATGCCGACCGCGCTGGCGGCGCCCATGATCCGCTCCGGGTTCAGCCCGGCGAACAGCTGCGCGATCGCGGCGTCCTCCGAGCCAACCAGCGCGTCGGCGGGCAGGCGCACGTCGTCGAGGAACACCTGGAACTGGAACTCGGGGCTGACGATCTCCATCGGGATCTTGGTGAACGTGAAACCCGGTGTGTCGGTGGGCACCACGAACAGCGCGGGCTTCAGGTTGCCGGTTCTTGCCTCCTCGGTTCGCCCGACGACCAGCACCGCCTGTGCCTGGTCGACCCCGGAGATGTACACCTTCTGCCCGGACAGGATCCAGTCGCTGCCGTCACGCCGGGCGGTGGTGGTGATCCTGTGCGAGTTCGAGCCGGCGTCGGGCTCGGTGATGGCGAACGCCATCGTGATAGAGCCGTCGGCGATGCCGGGAATCCAGCGCTTCTTCTGCTCCTCGGTGCCGAACTTGGAGATGATGGTGCCGTTGATCGCGGGGGAGACCACCATCATGAGTAGGGCGGAGCCCGCGGCGGCCATCTCCTCCATCACCAGGCTCAGCTCGTACATGCCTGCGCCGCCGCCGCCGTACTCTTCGGGCAGATTCACCCCGATGAATCCGAGTTTGCCTGCCTGGGACCACAATTCATCGGTGTGCTGCCCCGCTCGGGCCTTCTCCAGGTAGTAGTCCTGGCCGTAGTTGGCGGCCATCTCGGCCACCGCCGTGCGCAGCGCCTGCTGCTCCTCGGTTTCGACGAAGCCTGTGGTCATTGTTCAACCTCTCCTGAATCGACGCGTGCCAGCACGGCGCCTACTTCCACCTGTTGACCCGCGACGACGTTGAGTTCGACGAGCACGCCGTCGGTGGGCGCGGTGATGGTGTGCTCCATCTTCATCGCCTCCAGCCAGACCAGCGGCTGCCCTGCCGTCACGGTGTCGCCGAAGACGGCCCCGACCCGCAGCACCGACCCCGGCATCGGCGCCAGCAGCGAACCGTGGGCGAGCGCGTCGTCGGGGTCGGGGAAGCGGGGCTGCACGAGCAGGGACACCGAGCCCAGCGGCGAGTCCACGAAAACGGCGTCGCCGTAGCGGGCGACGTCGAACGGGTGGTCCACGCGCGGCCCGTGCGTGCCGACCGAGAGCACCACCCGTTGCGGGGTGGCCGAGACGAGCGTGACGGCCGACATGTCAGTGTCAGCAGTGTCATTCGCGATCTGCAGTCCGGCTCGCGTGAAGCGGTAGCGAACCTCATGGCTGCGACCGTCGGCGTCCTCGTAGCGCTTCGTCTGATACCCCGATGCCAGGTTGCGCCAGCCGCTGGGCGCGGCACCGAAGACCGTTGCGGTGCTTCGGTTGTGCGCGGCGTCTGCCAGGGCCGCGGCGATCGCCGACAACGCGGTGGCGCGAGTGTCCCCGACCGGGGCGGCCAGCGCCGCCAGGCCGTGGGTGTCGAAGAACGCTGTGTCGGTCGCACCGTCGAGGAAAGCCGGGTGGCGCAGCACGTTGACGAGCAGGTCCCGGTTGGTGCGGACGCCGTGTATCCGGGTGCGGGCCAGGGCGTCGGCGAGCAGCGTCGCGGCGTGGTGGCGGGTCGGTGCGTAGGAGACGACCTTCGCCACCATCGGGTCGTAGAAGACCGAGATCACCGACCCGTCGGTGATGCCCGAGTCGAGGCGCACACCGATCCTGTCGAGGAGCCCGAAGTGGGTGGACCTCCCGGGCACGGCGAAGTGGCGCACCGTGCCGGCCTGCGGCTGCCAGTTCTTCGCCGGGTCCTCGGCGTACAGCCTGGCCTCGATGGCCGAACCCCGGGATGCCGGCGGTGCGGGGTCGAGCGCTGCGCCGTCGGCGATCAGCAGTTGCAACTCGACGAGGTCGAGACCGGCCTCCAGTTCGGCGAGCTTGCCCGCCATCGCCTCGGCTGCGGCGGTGTAGCCGGGCGAGCGGGTGTCGAGAACGGACTTGAGACTCATGGCTGAAAGCCGAGCGTCTTGGCGGCGAGCGAGGTGAGGATTTCGGTGGTGCCGCCGCCGATCCCGAGGATCCGCATGTCGCGGTACTGGCGCTCGATCTCCGACTCGGCCATGTAGCCCATCCCGCCGAACAACTGCACCCCCTGGTTGGCCACCCATTCTCCGGCCTCGACGGCGGTGTTCTTGGCGAAGCACACCTCGGTGATGAGGTTGCTCTCACCCGCGAGTTGGCGTTCCACCACGTGCCGGGTGTAGACGCGGGCGACGTCCACGCGGCGGGCCATCTCGGCCAGCGTGTTCTGCACCGACTGCCGGGCGATGAGCGGTTTGCCGAAGGTCTCCCGGTTGCGGCACCAGTCGACGGTGAGGTCCAGGCAGCGCTGCGCACTTGAGTAAGCCTGTGCCGCAAGCCCGACCCGTTCGGAGACGAAGGCGGCGGCGATCTGCAGGAAACCCGAGTTCTCGGGGCCGACCAGGTTGGCCACGGGTACCCGCACGTCGGTGTAGGACAGCTCCGCGGTGTCCGACGAACGCCACCCCATCTTGTCCAGCTTGCGGCTGACTCGAAAACCAGGTGAGCCCTTGTCGACGACGATCAGTGAGACGCCGGCGGCGCCACTCCCGCCGGTACGCGCCGCGGTGACGACGTAGTCGGCCCGCACCCCCGAGGTGATGTAGGTCTTGGCGCCGTTGAGGATGTACTCGTCGCCTTCCCGGACGGCGCGTGTTGTCAGGTGTCCGACGTCGGAACCCCCACCGGGCTCTGTGATCGCCAGCGCCCCGATCTTCTCACCGCGCAGCGTCGGACGCACATAGGTGTCGATGAGCCGCTGGTCCCCGGACGCGATCATGTGGGGCACCGCGATGCCACAGGTGAACAACGAGGCGAAGACGCCGCCGGGCGACCCCGACTGGTGCATCTCCTCACAGATGACCACGGCATCGGCCCCGTCACCACCCTCGCCGCCGGCCGCTTCGGGGAAGCCGGCGCCGAGAAGTCCTGCGGCAGCCGCCTTGCGGTGCAGGTCGCGGGGCAGCTCACCCCCGCGCTCCCACTCGTCCACATGGGGGAGCACTTCGCGTTCGGCGAACGCACGCACGGTCTTTCGCAGATCGTCGCGTTCAGGAGTGGTCCAGATGTTCACGACAGGTGTTCCTCCGGTGTGTCGGGCAGTATTTCGACGGGGATGTCGACACAGCGGCTGCGCAACCACTCGCCCAGCCCCTTGGCCTGCGGATCGAACCTAGCCTGATAGGCCACGCCTTCGCCCAGGATTCCGTCGATCACGAAGTTGACGGCGCGCAGGTTGGCGAACACATGCCGGGCGACGGGCAGGTCTGCCGTCTCGGGCAACAGTTCGCGCAACTTCTCCACCGTCAGAGTGTGCGCCAACCAACGCCACTGGTCGTCGCCCTGCTTGCCCGTCACCCACACCCCGATGTTCGCGCTGCCCCCCTTGTCGCCGCTGCGTGCCCCGGCGATGGCGCCCAGCGGTACCCGTCGTGTCGGACCGCCAGTCAGCGGTGCAGGCAGCGCTGCCGGTGCCGCCGGCTGCAATTCCAGCGTCCGGGTCGGATGTGGGATCACAGTGCGGGAGCCGTCGGGATGCACCGCGACGTGCTCGACCTGTTCGGCGGGCAGGTAGGCCGCGGTGAACACGCCGTACACCTGGCCGTCGCCGGGCGGCGCGGTGGTGGTGAAACCCGGATAGCTGGCCAGCGCCAATTCGACTGCCGCCGAGGAGAACCGGCGTCCGACGGCCGAGGAATCGGGGTCGCGCGCCACGCATCGCAACAGTGCGCTCGCCGTCTGCTGGGTGTCGGCGTCGGGATGGTCGGTGCGCGCCAGCGTCCAATCGAGCTCCGAGGGGATCACCGCAAGACTGCTCTCCAGCTGCCTGCGCACCAGTTCGGCTTTGGCCTCGATGTCGAGTCCGGTGAGGATGAACGTCATTTCGTTGCGGAAGCCGCCGATGCCGTTGAGGGAGACCTTCAGCGTGGGTGGCGGCGGCTCGCCGACCACCCCGCGGACGCGGACGCGGTCGGCGCCCTCGTCGGACAGCTCGATCGAATCCACGCGCAGTGTCGCGTCGGGGTTGGCGTAGCGCGCCCCCGAGATCTCGTAGAGCAGTTGAGCGGTGACGGTGTCGACGGTCACCGCGCCTCCGGTCCCCGGATGTTTGGTGATGACCGAGGATCCATCGGTGTCGATCTCGGCGATCGGGAAGCCGGGGCGTGTCAACGCGGTCAGATCGGGGAAATCCCGGGTGAAGAAGGAGTAGTTGCCGCCGGTGGCCTGGGTGCCGCATTCGATGATGTGGCCCGCGGCGATCGCACCGGCGATCGCGGCGTGGTCGTCGCGGCTCCAGCCGAAGTGCGCCGCGGCGGGTCCGACGATGACGGATGCGTCCGTCACCCGTCCCGTGACGACGACGTCGGCGCCGGCGTCGAGGCAGTCCACGATGCCCCAGGCGCCGAGGTAGGCGTTGGCGGTCAGAGGGCCGCCCAGTCCCAGCTCTCCGGCCCGCGGCAGCAGGTCGTCACCTTCGACATGGGCGACCGAGACCACGATGCCGAGCTCGTCGGCCATCGCACGGATGGCCGCCGCCAGACCGGCGGGGTTGAGGCCTCCGGCATTGGTGACGATGCGGACGCCGCGGTCGCGGGCCGGGCCCAGGCACTGTTCGAGCTGGCGCAGGAATGTCTTGGCGTAACCCTTGTCCGGGTTCTTCATCCGGTCGCGTCCCAGGATGAGCATCGTCAGTTCAGCCAGGTAGTCGCCGGTCAGGTAGTCGAGCTCGCCACCGGTGAGCATCTCGTACATCGCCGAGATGCGGTCGCCGTAGAAACCCGAGCAGTTGCCGATCCGAACCGGCGTGCGGACCCGATCACCACCCGCAGACGTCACCCGCGCTCCCGTCGTCGATGACCAACCAACCGGTAGGTTACTGCGTACCGCAGGTACTGCGTCAAGCCCCTGGTCGGCCGTGCCGGTTGTCGCCGGGGGTTCCTGCCACCTCCGTCCGGCAGGCGGAGTTTGGAACCCGTCCAGCTCACCGGCTATCCTGGTCGGCAATTGCCGGTGCCCGGTAGTGCCTGTCACGGGCAGCGCCGCACCGGATGCCACCCCGATAGATGGAGAGCTCGATCATGGCTGTGCCCAAGCGCAGGATGTCGCGCGCGAACACCCGTAGCAGGCGCGCGCAGTGGAAGGCCACCCGTACCGAACTCGTCGGTGTGTCGGTGGCCGGGCAGCAGCACAAGGTGCCGCGCCGTCTGCTCAAGGCCGCTCGTCTGGGATTGATCGATCTCGACCGCCGCTAGATGACTTGACTGGCCGGCTGAGCGGCGCGCCTCTCAGGTCACTCTCAGCCGCGGGGTCGACACTGGTCCAGTGCGCATACTTGTCGTTGACGACGATCGCGCGGTGCGCGAATCCCTGCGACGATCCCTTTCCTTCAACGGGTATTCGGTCGAGCTGGCGCAAGACGGTCGGGAAGCGCTGGATCTGATCTCCAGCCACCGGCCCGACGCGGTGGTGCTCGACGTGATGATGCCGCGTCTGGACGGGCTGGAGGTGTGCCGGCAGCTCCGCAGCACCGGCGACGATCTGCCGATCCTGGTGCTCACCGCACGTGACTCCGTGTCCGAGCGGGTGGCCGGTCTGGACGCCGGAGCCGACGACTACCTACCAAAGCCGTTCGCATTGGAGGAGTTGCTGGCCCGGATGCGTGCGCTGCTGCGCCGCACCAATCCCGAAGAGGGCAGTGAGTCGGCGGCGATGACCTTTTCGGATCTGTCGCTTGATCCGGTGACGCGCGAGGTCACCCGTGGCGACCGGCCGATCAGCCTCACCCGTACCGAGTTCTCGCTGCTCGAGATGCTGATCGCCAACCCTCGACGGGTCCTCACGCGCAGCCGCATCCTCGAGGAGGTCTGGGGCTTCGACTTCCCCACCTCGGGCAACGCCCTCGAGGTCTACGTCGGCTACCTGCGGCGCAAGACCGAGGCCGAGGGGGAGCCGCGGCTGATCCACACCGTGCGGGGAGTGGGATACGTGCTGCGAGAGACGCCGCCCTGATGGCCGATCGCACCTTCAGCCCGTGGTCCGGGACCCCGGCGCCGATGCCCCCGCCCACCACTTCGGTGTCCCTGCGGTGGCGCGTGATGCTGCTGGCCATGTCGATGGTGGCGATGGTGGTGGTGTTGATGGCGGTCGCCGTCTACGCGGTCGTGTCCCGGGCGCTCTACGACGACATCGACACCCAACTGCGCAGCCGTGCCGACCTGCTGATCGAGAGCGGAACGCTGACCGCCGATCCGGCCAGCGTGATAGAGGGCACCGCGTACTCCCAGATGAACGCGATGCTGTTCACCACGCGGGCCATCTACACCGCCAACCAGCAGGGCCAGACGCTGCCGTTGGGAGGGCCGGAGAAGGACGTGATCCAGGGCAAGCTGCTGATGTCGTTGCGCACCGTCAACCATCAGCGGGTGCTCGCGAGGCATCTTCCCGCCAGTGGCGACGCGCTGCTGATCTCGATGAGCCTGGAGCCGACCGGCAAGGTGCTGCGGCGTTTGGGCACCGTCCTGCTGATCGTCGGCGGGATCGGCGTGGCCGTCGCGGCCATCGTCGGCGGCATGGTGGCGCGCACCGGCCTGCGTCCGGTGGCCCGCCTCACCCAGGCGGCTGAACGGGTGGCCCGCACCGACGACCTGCGGCCGATTCCGGTGTACGGCACCGACGAGCTCGCCCGCCTCACCGAGGCTTTCAACATGATGCTGCGGGCGCTTGCCGAATCCCGGGAGAGACAGGCGCGGCTGGTCACCGATGCCGGTCACGAGTTGCGCACTCCGTTGACGTCCCTGCGCACCAACGTGGAGCTGCTGATGGCGTCCATGGCGCCGGGTGCGCCGCGGCTACCGGAAGAGGAGATGGTCGGGCTGCGGACCGACGTCATCGCCCAGATCGAGGAATTGTCGACGCTGGTCGGCGATCTCGTGGATCTGACCCGCGAGGATGCCGGCGGCGTCATCCACGAGACGGTGGAGCTCGCCGAGGTGATCGATCGGTCGCTGGAGCGGGTTCGCAGGCGCCGCAACGACATCGACTTCGACATCTCGGTCATCCCGTGGCAGGTGTACGGCGACGGGGCCGGTCTGGCCCGTGCGGTTCTCAACCTGTTGGACAACGCCGCCAAGTGGAGCCCGCCCGATGGTCGGGTCTCCGTCAGGCTCACGCAGGTGGACGCCCAGCACGCGGAGTTGGTGGTCTCCGACCACGGTCCCGGAATCCCTCCGCAGGAACGCAGTCTCGTCTTCGAGCGGTTCTTCAGGTCGACCGCGGCCCGGGCGATGCCGGGTTCCGGTCTCGGCCTGGCGATCGTCAAACAGGTGGTGCTCAAGCACGGCGGTACCTTGCTCGTCCGGGAGACCGTTCCGGGGGGACAGCCGCCTGGCACGTCGATGCACGTGGTGCTCCCCGGTAGACCTTCTGTCGTCCGGGACGACCAGCAGGCCTCGGCGACACGCGGCAACTGATCACTGCGGTGAGCGCCATCACACGGGAAGATGGTCAGCAGCAGTTCGGCGGGGTAGATCGAATCGTTATCGCTGTGGCAATTGATCTCTAAGGGGTTTCTCAGCACATTTGGGCACCCTTGGGGGGCAGCGTTCGTTGTCCCAGTCGAGAGAAACTACGTCAGGAAGAGCACCGCAGCGACATGACAAACCACCCGAGGTACTCGCCGACCCCGCCGCCGGTTCGTCAACCCGGTATTCACGGGCAGGTGCCCCACGGCTCCCTCGGCGCGCAGCCCCCCTACGGCGAGCAGCCTTACGACTGGCGGTATGCGACTGAGCAACAGCGGCAGGCGTTTCGGTCTCACTACGACCCGTACCGCGGAGCCCCGATGCCGGCCGGGCCGGGTCAGCACCAGCGGCCCGGTATGCCGACGGCTCCCCATCGGCAGCCCCGGAAGCGTTCCCGCGCAACGGCATTGGCGGCTGGCGCAGCCGCGCTGGCGATCGTCTCCGCGGGTGTCGGCGGCGGTGTCGCGGTGCTGGCACACCCTGATCACAACTCCGCGGGCAGCAGCGCCTCGGGTGCGGCGCCCAGCATGCCGGCCGCCAGCGTGCCGGCCGGCACGGTCGAGCAGGTGGCCGCCAAGGTCGTCCCCAGCGTCGTGAAGCTCGAGGTGAACGTCGGGCGGCAGTCCGAGGAGGGTTCCGGGGTGGTCCTGTCGACCGACGGGCTGATCCTCACCAACAACCATGTGGTCGCCGGGGCCGAGAACGCGTCGGCCGGGGCGGAGACCAAGGTGGTGTTCTCCAACGGTCGCACGACCACGTTCACCGTGATCGGCACCGACCCCGGTAGCGACATCGCCGTGGTGCGGGCCGAGAAGGTGTCCGGTCTGACGCCCATCGAGGTCGGTTCGTCGGCGGACCTGCGTGTCGGTCAGGACGTCGTGGCCATCGGGTCCCCGTTGGGCCTCGACGGCACCGTCACCACGGGCATCATCAGCGCGCTGAACCGTCCCGTCGCCGCCGGTGGTGACGCGCAGAACCAGAACACCGTGCTCGACGCCATCCAGACCGATGCGGCGATCAACCCGGGCAACTCGGGAGGCGCACTGGTGAACATGAACGGTGAACTTGTCGGGATCAACTCGGCGATCGCCACGATGGGGGCCGGCGCCGGCGGACCGCAGGGCGGATCCATCGGTTTGGGCTTCGCGATCCCGGTCGACCAGGCCAAGCGGATCGCCGACGAGTTGATCCAGACCGGAAGCGCGTCTCGCGCGTCACTGGGCGTCCAGGTCGGCAACGATGCGAGTGCGGAAGGCGCCAAGATCGTCGAGGTCACCTCGGGTGGCGCCGCCGCCGCAGCCGGGCTGCCCAGCGGCGTCCTGATCACCAAGCTCAACGACCGGGTGATCGGCAGCGCCGACGCGCTGGTGGCGGCCGTGCGCTCCAAGGCCCCCGGTGACAAGGTCACGCTGACGTTCGTCGACCCGGCCGGTCAGACGGACACGGTGGAGGTCACCCTCGGCAAGGCCGACCAGTGAGGGTCGTCGACGGTCACCCGCGTCCGGACCTCAGTGTCGCTGCATCGATGTCCGTGCCGAGATATACGGTTGAGCTCATGGAACAGCCTCATGCGTTGGTCGGCCGCGCGTTGGTCGTAGTCGTCGACGACCGCACCGCCCACGGTGACGAACAGGACCACAGCGGCCCGCTGGTCACCGAACTGCTCGGGGAAGCGGGGTTCGTCGTCGATGGCGTGGTGGTGGTGTCCTCTGATGAGGTCGAGATCCGCAACGCGCTGAACACCGCGGTCATCGGAGGCGTGGATCTCGTGGTCTCGGTCGGAGGAACCGGGGTGACGCCGCGAGACGTCACACCGGAGTCGACGCTCGAGCTGCTCGACCGGGAGTTGTTGGGCATCGCCGAGGCGCTGCGGGCGTCGGGACTCTCGGCGGGTATCGCTGACGCCGGCTTGTCGCGCGGGCTGGCCGGCATCTCCGGGAGCACCCTCGTGGTGAATCTGGCCGGATCGCGTGCTGCGGTGCGCGACGGCATGGCCACGCTGGGACCGCTGGCTGCACAGATCATCGCGCAGCTGTCCAGCTTGGAGATCTGACGAAATTGGTCGTGCAGGCCTTTGTCGGCCACAGTCCAGATCAGCAGACAGGTCGGTTGTGTTAAGGGCAGGTGAACGCTCACCGGCTGCGCAGTATGAGCTTTATCACACTAGGTTTCGGCGGTGACACAACGCCCACGGGGCTCCTCGGGCGCAGTTAACAAAGTTTTCGGGGATGCCTTGCCGGAGATACCTTTTGACGAACGCGATAATTCGTCGCCCGACGACGACGCCGAGCACGACCGCTGGCTGCGTGACAATGTGCCGCCGCATCACGACTGAACGCCTCTTTTCCCAATAACCGCAGAGAGCGCACCCGTAACAGTGCAGGCCCGCAGAGCGAACACCTTGATGCGGGGCTAGAAACTGCGACGTTGCCCAAATGGAACGCCCCGCCGTCGCGGACAGGGGGTCGGAGGCGTACGGGGAACCTTCAGCAAACTACGCCCAGTTGCGCGCCCAGATCGACATCGCCGAGCGTCCGCGTTGCCGGTCTGATTCCTCCCCGTTATGTTCCTCGTGTCAACGATGAGCGAATCGTAAGAACGGACTGTGAGATTTTTAATTCCACTCACATGAAAGCTCTTGCGAGGTGTGTGGTGTAGCGGTAGGCCAGGCACGAACAACTCGGTGCCCCCGCCCGGGGTTCCGTCTACATATCAAGGGAGAACATGAAGGCAATCAGTCGGGTGCTGATCGCGATGGTTGCGTCCATCGCGGCGTTGTTCGTGAGCACTGGCACCTCTCACGCAGGGCTGGACAATGAGTTGAGCCTGGTCGACGGCCAGGGTCGGACTCTGACGATCCAGCAGTGGGACACATTCCTCAACGGCGTGTTTCCCCTTGACCGTAACCGGCTGACCCGCGAGTGGTTCCACTCCGGCAAGGCGTCCTACATCGTGGCCGGCGAGGATGCCGATGAGTTCGAGGGCACCCTGGAGCTCGGTTACCAGGTGGGCTTCCCGTGGTCGTTGGGTGTGGGTATCAACTTCAGCTACACCACCCCGAACATCGCGTTCGACGGTCTCGAGGGCGTCGCCGCGCTCAGTGGTGCCGAGTTCGGTGGCATCGTGACTCCGCCGTTGTTCCCGGGGGTGTCGATCTCGGCTGACCTCGGTAACGGCCCGGGTATCCAGGAAGTGGCGACGTTCAGTGTCGACGTGGAGGGACCCGGCGGTTCGGTGGCGGTGTCCAACGCGCACGGCACGGTGACCGGTGCGGCCGGCGGTGTGCTGCTGCGTCCGTTCGCTCGGTTGGTCTCGTCGACCGGTGACAGTGTCACCACCTACGGTGACCCGTGGAACATGAACTGACATTGCGCTGACGACAATCGGCCCCCGGCA
>NZ_JBAUJB010000019.1:0-3599 GCF_049683355.1 Mycobacterium sp. | reverse complement strand
TCAGCGAGCTACAAGCCCTCGTGCTCGACCTGCTCGACATCCCGCACATCGCCTACACCAGTGCCTGATCACAAGCTCAGGCCGATGGGGGAGCCAAAACAGGCACCACAAGTGCGGAAAGCGGGGTCACACTAAGGATTACCGCTCAGAACAATCGCAACTTCGGGCTAGGATTCGCTCGCGACTGACGTCGCGGGACACTAGTCGCCCATCGGAAGTCTGCACAGTCGGCGCACCGCATCGAGACCCTGCGGCGACCCGGGCCAGTGCTCGGTCAGCGCTTCTGGACCGGCACGCCGAGTGACAGAACGAAGGACCAATGCGACGACCAGCGCGTCGTCGGCGTAGCCGAGCACCGGGATGAAGTCGGGAATCGGATCAAATGGCAGCGCCAAGTAGCCCGTCAGCAGCGCGATCCGGATGCGGACCCCTTTCGGCATCGTCGGATCGGTTGCCAGGCGCTTGATCAGCCGCAACAGATCGTGAAGCAACCGGGCGATCTCGCGCGGGCCGAGATCCGCCGGCTTCGCCCTCCACAAGGCGACGGCAAGGGCCAGCCAACACGTCGCAAGACCCGCGATCACGCCAAACGCAACCGACCACATGCTCTTATCCTCACCCCTCGCGCAAAACACCCCCGGCCCTGTGGACCGGGGGTGCTCCGTACAGCGTGCTTCTAGTGCGAGTGGCCGTGATGATGACCATGGCCGTGGCCATCACCTTCTTCATCGGCCGGCTTGTCGACGATCGCCGTCTCGGTGGTCAGGATCATCCGCGCCACCGACGCTGCGTTGACGACCGCAGAGCGGGTCACCTTCACTGGGTCGATCACGCCGTCGGCGAGAAGGTCGCCGTATTCCAGCGTGGCGGCGTTGAAGCCGTGACCCGCCGGAAGCTCCGACACCTTGTTCACCACGACCGAACCGTCCAGCCCGGCGTTGGTGGCGATCCAGTACAGCGGAGACACCAAAGCCGACGAGAACACGTCGACACCGAGTGCCTCGTCACCAGACAGCGATTCGCGCAGCTTCGCCAAGCCGGCGCGGGCCTGCACCAGCGCGGCGCCGCCACCGACGACGATGCCCTCTTCGACCGCAGCCTTGGCTGCAGAGACGGCGTCCTCGACGGCCTCCTTGCGCTTCTTCAGATCGGTCTCGGTGGCAGCACCGACCTTGATCACCGCCACCCCGCCGGCCAACTTCGCCAGCCGCTCCTCGAGCTTCTCGCGGTCCCAGTCCGAGTCGCTGGCCTCGATCTCGGCGCGCAGCTGAGCGGCGCGACCGTCGATGGCCTCCTTGGTTCCGCCACCGTCGACGATCGTGGTGCTGTCCTTGTCGACGACGACGCGGCGGGCGCTACCGAGCACCTCGAGGCCGACCTCACGAAGCATCAGACCCACGTCCGGGTTGACGACCTGACCGCCGGTGACGACCGCGAGATCGTCGAGGAATGCCTTGCGGCGATCACCGAAGAACGGCGCCTTGACCGCAACGGCCTTCAGCGTCTTGCGGATCGCGTTGACGACCAGGGTCGACAGCGCCTCACCCTCGACGTCCTCGGCGATGATGAGCAGCGGCTTGCCACTCTCGGCGACCTTCTCCAGCAGGGGAAGCAGGTCCGGCAGCGAGCTGATCTTCTCGCGGTGCAGCAGCACCAGCACGTCCTCGAGGATGGCCTGCTGCGCGTCGAAGTCGGTGACGAAGTACGCCGACAGGTAGCCCTTGTCGAACCCCACGCCGTCGGTGATCTCCAGCTCGGTGGACAGCGTCGAGGACTCCTCGACCGACACCACGCCGTCGTGGCCGACCTTGGTCATCGCCTCACCGACCAGTTCGCCGACCTCTTCGTCGCGCGAGGACACGGTGGCAACCTGGGCGATCGCCTTCTTGTCGGTCACCGGCGTGGCCCCGGCCAGCAGGGCTTCCGACACCGCGTCGGCTGCCTTGGAGATGCCCGCACCCAGCGCGATCGGGTTGGCACCGGCTGCCACGTTGCGAAGGCCGGCCTTGACCAGCGCCTGCGCCAGCACGGTTGCGGTGGTGGTGCCGTCGCCGGCGACATCGTTGGTCTTGGTGGCGACGGACTTGACCAGCTGAGCGCCCAGGTTCTCGAACGGGTCTTCCAGGTCGATCTCACGGGCGATCGTGACGCCGTCGTTGGTGACGGTAGGGCCACCGAAGGCCTTGGCCAGAACCACATGTCGGCCGCGCGGGCCGAGCGTCACCTTGACCGCGTCGGCGAGCTTGTCGACGCCCGCCTCCATCGCGCGGCGCGCGGTTTCGTTGAATTCAATCTGCTTGCTCATAAGTTTCTTTCCCTAAGACGGGGTATGACGCGTGCCGCCCCGGACATCACCCGTATGCGGGAACGTCCGGGGCGGAACACGATATTGCTTACTTGGAAACGACAGCCAGCACGTCGCGCGCCGACAGGATCAGGTACTCCTCGTTGTTGTACTTGATCTCGGTGCCGCCGTACTTGCTGTAGATCACCACGTCGCCCTCAGACACATCCAGGGGAATCCGCTTCTCGCCATCCTCATCCCAGCGGCCGGGGCCTACTGCGACGACGGTGCCTTCCTGCGGCTTCTCCTTGGCGGTGTCGGGGATGACCAGACCGGATGCGGTCGTGGTCTCGGCCTCGTTGGCCTGAACGAGGATCTTGTCCTCGAGTGGCTTGATGTTCACGCTCGCCACGATGGAGCCCCTTCACTCATGTTGGTGTATGTACTCGGCGGCCGGTGACCGCCCTCGCGCCGTCGTCGCGGGTGCCGACACAGGGGTTGAACCGACTGCCACCTAGCACTCTATACACGCGAGTGCTAGCACTCAAGATCGGGATGCGCTCGAGCTGCCGCCGTGTCGGTGCCTGCCCGTAAAATCGCACACATGTTCGGATCGTTGTTCGCGGGTGTCGATGATGACGCGCTCGTGGGTGTGATCGAGCAGTTGGCGCGAGACGAGGCGCAGGTGGCGGCGCGGCGGTTGGCGGCGATCGCGGAGTTGGTGCATCGCAGCGTCGATGAGGAGGACGAGCGGTCGCGGTGGGTGTTCGATCCGTGGAACCACACCGCGGCGCGGTTGGCTGCGGCGCTGGGTGTGGGCCAACGCCGGGCCTCGGGTCAGATGCGGATCGCTGTCGCGTTGCGGGATCGGCTTCCGGCGGTGGCGGCGTTGTTCTCCCAAGGGTTGATCAGCGCCCGGTTGATCTCCGAGATCACCTGGCGCACCCAGCTGGTCGACAACGACGCGTTGATCGCGTTGATCGACACCGAACTGGCCGACAAAGCAGAGAAGTGGGGAACGCTGTCGGAAACCCAGTTGGACCGGGCGATCGACGCGGTGATCGAACGCTACGACCCCGACGGGGTGCGCCGCGCCAAAGACGCTGTCCGCACCCGTGATTTCCACATCGGGGCGTGTGAGGACACCAACGAGATCACCGTGGTGTGGGGGCGGTTGACGCCGACCGATGCCGCGGCGTTGCGTCGGCGGATCACCGCGATGGTGGCCGGGTTGTGTGCCGATGATCCGCGCAGCGCCGGTGAACGCTGGGCGGACGCGGTGGGCGCACTCGGGCACGGCACCACGGTGCTGGCG
>NZ_JBAUJB010000018.1:0-36098 GCF_049683355.1 Mycobacterium sp. | reverse complement strand
GCGATGCGCCGGTCCATCGACGCGGCCGACGTCACCGCCGCCGACGTCGCCGCAGCCCGCGAGGCGGTGCGGCCGTCGCTGGACCCGGCACAGGTCAACGCGCTGCGGGACTTCGCCGACACCCACTAGCTGCACGCTGCGTTGAGACTGCGCGGGCGGCGCGAAGCACTCACACTTTTGCGCCAACGATTCAGTCTCAACGCGATCGAAATAGATCTTGACAGCGACTAGTTGCTGTCGGCATAGTCGAACTAGTCAATGTCAAGATTTGGAGGGAGCATGGCCATGGATCTCCGCGACTCCATCACCCCCAGCCTGCGCGCCGGCGACCACGACCGGGAGTCCGTCGCGACGCTGCTCGGGCAGGCCCTGGCCCAGGGGTATCTGGACATGGGTGAATACGAGAAGCGTCTGCAGGCGGCGTTCGCCGCGCAGACCACCCCGGAACTGCGCGACCTGACGTCGGACCTACCGCTGGCGCAGTTGCGGCGCAGCGATCCCCGTCGCCGGGCCGCCCGGCGCGAGGCCGCTCGCCGCGGTGTCGCGTTCCACCTCGCGGCGTATCTGGCGATGGTCGTCATCGTGCTCGCCGTGTGGCTGGTTGTCGGGCTGACCGCCGGCACCTGGTACTTCTGGCCGGTCTGGCCGATCCTCGGGGCGGGCATCGGCGTCGTCGCGCACGCGGTTCCGGTCACGTTCGCGCTGCCCGTCGGCTGCGCGCGTCTGACGCCGGAACGGCGGATAGTGGCTAGCCCGGTTCGCCGTACTCGTCGAACCAGTACGCCAGCTTGCCCCGCCGGCTGACTGCCCGCAGCCGGCGCTCAGCCAGGTCGCGTGTCGTAGAGGTGGTCACGATCAGCAGCTCGTCGTCGACTTGCAGGCGGGTGACGGGCTGTGGCACAAACGAGTGGCCCGCCCGGATGATCAGGGTGATCACACTGGGATCCGGCAACTGCAGCTCTAACACGGTGACGTTGTGCAGCCGGGACCCCGGTGACACCGTCATGGTCAAGAGCTCGGCATCGAGGACGTCCAGCGGCGCTGCGTCCACCTGGATCTCTCGGGTGGCGTCGCGCGGTACCAAGCGCAGCCTTTCGGCGACGAAGCGCAGACTGGGCCCCTGCACCAGCGTGAACACCACCACGAGGATGAACACGATGTTGAGCAGCCGCCCACTGTCGGGAACGCCCTCGACGACCGGATACGTCGCCAGCACGATGGGCACCGCGCCGCGCAACCCCGCCCAGGAGATGAAGGCCTGCTCCCGCCACGGGACACGAAAACCGCTCAGCGACAAGATGACAGACGCCGGCCGGGCAACGAGCAGTAGTACCAGTCCGACGACGACCGCAGGCACGATATCGCCGACCAGCTGACTCGGCGATACCAGCAGCCCCAGCAACACGAACAGCCCGATCTGGGCCAGCCAGCCCGATCCCTCGGCGAAGGATCGGGTCGCCGAACGGTGCGGCAACCCGGAATTGGCGAGGACCACGCTGGCCAGGTACGCCGCAACGAAAGCGCTGGCATTCGCGGCGCCGCCGGCCGCGAACGCCAGCATGCCCAGGCCGAAGGTCGCCAGTGGGTACAGCCCGGCCGCGGGCAACGCGATCCGCCGCAACGCCATGGCCCCGAGGAAGCCGCACGCCAACCCGATCAAAATGCCGACGCCGAGGTTGTAGACCAGAGTCACCACGATCCGCGCGGGCTCCAACTCGAGGGGCGTGGTGACGAACAGCAACACCAGGATGACCGCGGGCGCGTCGTTGATGCCCGACTCGGCCTCGAGCATCCCGCCGACCCGCCGCGGCAGCGGGACCACGCGCAGCACCGAGAACACCGCCGCGGCGTCGGTGCTGGACACGATCGCCCCCAGCAGCAGCGCCAACTGCCAATTGACGCCCAGCAACAGGTGCACACATGACGCCGTGACCAGCGTGCTCACCCCGACCCCGACCGTGGCGAGCACGCTGGCCAGTGCAAGCACGTTCCGGATGTCGGTCAACCTGGTGGTCAGACCGCCTTCGACGAGGATGACACCCAGCGCCGCGATACCGAGGTTCTGAGCGAGTTGGGCATCGTCGAAGTTCAAGCCGAGGCCCGACTCGCCGACGAACACCCCGACCCCGAGGAACAGCAGCAGACTGGGCAGACCGACACCGCTCGCCAGCCGGGTCGCGATGATGCTCGCCAGCAGCACCAGGCCGCCGATGAGCAGCGCGACGTACAGCTGGTGCAGGCTCAAGTCGACCTCGTTCCCAGTTGTGCCGCAGCTAGAATCCGCGTCAGTATTTCAGGCCTCGAGGAGCCAACCATGCGGATAGCGGTCGCCGGAGCCGGTGCGGTCGGCCGCTCGGTTGCCACGGAGTTGGTTGACTACGGCCACAAGGTGCTGCTGATCGAGCAGAACATCGCGCGGTATGTGCCGGCGTCCGTGCCCGGCGCCGACTGGTTCCTGGCCGACGCGTGCGAGCTGTCCTCCCTCGAGGAGGCCGAACTACAGATCTGCGATGTCGCGATCGCCGCCACCGGAGACGACAAGGCGAATCTCGCGATGGCGCTGCTCGCCAAGACGGAGTTCGGCGTGGGCCGGGTCGTCGCCCGCATCAATGACGCCCACAACGAATGGCTGTTCACCGCGGCGTGGGGCGTTGATGTCGCGGTCTCGACGCCCTTGGCGATGGTCGCGGCGGTCGAGGGCGCGATCGACGTCGGTCACCTGGTGCGTCTGATGGCACTCGGCAGGGTGGGTCCGGCCAACGTCGCGAAGTTCAAGCTGCCGGAAGGCAGCCCGCTGGTCGGCCAGCGCGTGGACGATTTGCGGATGCCCGCCGGCAGCGCGTTGGTGGCGGTACTGCGTACCAAGCGGCTGATCGTCGCCGAACCATCGCAGATTCTGCAGACCGGCGACGAATTGCTTTTCGTCGCCGCATCCGAGGCCGAAGACCAGATCCTGGCGATGGTGCAGGGCGGCCGGGGCGCGCCGGGTGCACCGACCCATGTCCAGCCCGCGCCGGGAGAAGGAGCCGGAAAGGGTGCTCCCGTAGACTGACCACGCCAGCTCACCAGCGCACCCCCGCGAACCCCCGGAGTTCATGCTCGCGATACTGCTTGCCCACGCGGTCGCCGCCGCGGTGGCACCGGTCCTGGTGCGACGGTGGGATCGTCGGGCCTTCTATGTGCTCGCCCTGGTACCCGCCGGCTCACTGATCTGGGTCGCGATGAACTGGCCCGGCGCCGGCCATCAGGCCCGGGTTGATATCCCGTGGGTGCCCGAGCTTTCCATGAACATCGCGCTGCGGTTTGATCCGCTTTCCGCTGTGATGAGCCTGATCGTGCTGGGCATCGGGGCGCTGGTGCTGTTGTACTGCACCGAGTACTTCCAACATCCCGACGGCCGTCGGGAGGACCGACTGCCCAGCTTCGCCGCCGAGCTGGTGGCCTTCGCGGGCGCGATGTTCGGCCTCGTCACCGCAGACAACATGCTGCTGCTCTACGTGTTCTGGGAACTCACCACAGTGCTGTCGTTCCTGCTGGTGGGCCACTATGTCGAGCGGGCGACGAGCCGTCGGGCGGCCATGCAGGCGCTGCTGGTCACCACCGCCGGCGGGCTTTCCATGCTGGTGGGCATCATCGTGCTGGGCACCGTCTCGGGCACCTATCTGCTCTCCGAGCTCGTCGCGGCACCTCCCGGAGGCATCGCGGTCAGCGTCGCGCTGGGCCTGGTACTGGTGGGGGTGGTCAGCAAGTCGGCACTGGTGCCACTGCACTTCTGGTTGCCCGGCGCGATGGCGGCGCCGACCCCGGTGAGCGCGTACCTACACGCGGCGGCGATGGTGAAGGCCGGGGTGTACCTGGTGGCCCGGCTGACGCCGGGATTCGCGGATGTGCCGCCGTGGCGGCCGACGGTCGTGATCCTCGGCTCTCTGACGTTGATCATCGCCGGTTGGCGGGCGCTGCGCGAATACGACCTCAAGCTGGTCCTGGCCTACGGCACGGTGAGTCAGCTCGGGATGATCACCGTGATGGTCGGCACCGGCGGCGGTGACATGATGCTGGCCGGGCTGGCGTTGCTGTGCGCGCACGCGATGTTCAAGGCCACGCTGTTCATGGTGGTGGGGATCATCGACCACGCCACCGGCACCCGCGACATCCGGCACCTTGCCGGGCTGGGTGCCCGCAGCCCGGCGCTGCTGGTCATCGCGGCCGCCGCGGCCGCCAGCATGGCCGGACTGCCGCCGTTCTTCGGTTTCGTCGCCAAG
Source organism: Mycobacterium sp. (assembly GCF_049683355.1). Lineage (GTDB taxonomy): Bacteria > Actinomycetota > Actinomycetes > Mycobacteriales > Mycobacteriaceae > Mycobacterium. Next base: position 31,836 of record NZ_JBAUJB010000018.1, on the reverse strand, counting down.
GAAGCCGACTTCGAGACGTTGTTGCACAGCGAGGCGCTCGGCGCCAGCGCGCCGTTCGTGCTCGCCGCGATCGTGTTCGGCTCGACGTTCACCTTGATGTACAGCCTGCGTGTGGTGTGGGGCGGGTTCGCCCGCAAGGGCGAGTCCGAACCGTCCCGGCTGGTGGCTCAGATGCACCGGCCGTCGGCGGTGTTCCTCGCCCCACCCGCGGTGCTGGCCACCGCCGGTCTGACCTTCGGCGTGTTCCCGTCCCCGATCGATTCGGCGCTGAGCACCTACGCCCGCACCTTGCCCGGCGGCGTCGACTACCACTTGGCGCTGTGGCACGGCTTCGGCCTGCCGGTGGTGCTGTCGGCCTTGGTGATCGCAGTGGGCACGGCCGCCTTCTTCGGTCGTCGCCGACTACCCCGCGTCCGAAGCCGCTGGCTTTCGCTGGGCGACGCCGACGAACGCTACGACAGCGTGGTCCGTGCCGCAGACCGCCTTTCGCTGCGGGCCACCGGGGTGACCCAGCGCGGGTCGGTTCCGGCGATCCAGGCGACCGTGATGGCCACGCTGGTGGTGCTGCCGATCACCATGCTGGCCTGGGGCGCACGCGATCGAGTCGAGTTCCGCCCGTGGGACTCTCCGTTGCAGGCCGTGATCGGGCTGTTGATCATCGCGGCGGCGCTGGGGGCGACGGTCACCCGCAACCGGCTGGCGGTGGTATTGCTGATCAGCCTCACCGGGTACGGCACCGGTGTGGTGTTCGCGTTGCACGGCGCGCCGGATCTCGCGCTGACGCAGTTTCTGGTGGAGACGGTCCTGCTGGTGGTGTTCGTCCTGGTGCTGCGAACGCTGCCGGCCGAAACGGATGCCGCGACGGTCAAGCGGCTGCGGTGGTCGCGCGCGGCGCTGTCCCTGGCGGTCGGCGCGACGGTGGTGACCGTGGCGGCGTTCGCGATGGCCGCCCGCAGCACCGTGCCCGTCTCCACGCTGCTGCCCGACGCGGCGTACTACCGCGGTGACGGGTCGAATGCGGTCAACGTGATCCTCGTCGACATCCGCGCCTGGGACACCCTCGGCGAGGTCTGCGTGCTGCTGATCGCCGCGACCGGGGTGGCCTCGATGGTGTTCCGCCACCGCCGGTTCGGTGCGGCGCCGCGTGTGCCCAGCCCCCGCCGGACCACCGAGAGCCCGTCCGACCAATCCCGCCCGTCCCCCTCCATCCTGCTGCGGGGGAATGTCTTCCGGGAACCCGGTGAGCGTTCGCTGGTCCTCGAGGTCGCCACCCGCCTGGTGTTTCCACTGATCATGGCGCTGTCGTTGTACTTCTTCTTCACCGGTCACAACACCCCCGGCGGCGGGTTCGCCGGCGGGCTCACCGCGGGCGTGGCGCTGACGCTGCGCTACCTGGCAGGCGGTCGTTACGAACTGGGCGAGGCGCTGCCCTTTGACGCCGGCAAGGTGCTGGGCGCCGGATTGACGCTGGCCGCGGGCACCGCGGTGGTGTCGCTGTTCCTGGGCGCCCCGGTGCTGTCGTCGGCCACGCTGGAGGCCACGCTGCCGGTGCTGGGTGATGTCAAGCTCGTGACCTCGTTGTTCTTCGATGCAGGAGTGTATTTGATCGTGGTCGGTCTGGTACTCGACATCCTGCGCAGCCTCGGTGCGCGGCTGGACGAAGAGATCGGCCGGCAACCGGCGGCTTCGGCGCCGGAAGCGGGAACCGCATGAGCCCGTCTCTGGTCGGCCTCGTCGCCATCGGCGCGATGCTCAGTTGTGGTGTCTACCTGGTCCTCGATCGGAGCTTGACCCGGATGCTGCTCGGGGTGCTGCTGATCAGCAACGCCGTCAACCTGCTGCTGCTGATCACGGCCGGCCCGTCGGGCAACCCGCCGGTACGCGGACGCACCGTCGCCGACCGCGAAACCATCGCCGACCCGCTGGCGCAGGCGATGATCCTGACCGCCATCGTCATCACGATGGGTGTGGCCGCGTTCATGCTGGCGCTGGCGTACCGCTCGTATCAGCTCACCACCGCCGAGGAGGTCGGACGGGACCCCGAGGACGTTCGGGTCGCAGAGCGTAGCGAGGACGATCACCGCGACGTCGTGACGCAGCGACCAGCCCGCGCTGCAGACCAGAGGGCCGACCTGGACGAGCTGCCCGACGAGGAGGCCGAGAAGTGAGCGCGGCGGCGATGCTGATCCCGCTGCCGGTGCTGATCCCGATGCTGGCGGCAGCGGCCACCCTGATCGCCGGCCGCCGGCCCCGGCTGCAACGGCTGATCACTCTGGTCGCACTGTCGGCGGTGCTGGCCGTCGCGGTGGCGCTGCTGTTCCTCGCCGATCGCGGGGACACGCTGGTGGTGCAGGTAGGCGGGTGGGGTCCGACGGAGCAGGGGCTCGGACCGCTCGGCATCTCGATGGTGGTCGACCGGCTGTCGGCGCTGATGCTGGTGGTGTCGTCCATCGTGTTGCTGACCGTGATCCTGTTCGCCATCGGTCAGGGGATGCGCGACGGTGACGACCGTCAGCCGGTGTCGATCTTCGCCCCGACCTACCTGGCGTTGGCGGCCGGGGTGTCCATCGCTTTCCTGGCCGGCGACCTGTTCAACCTGTTCGTCGGATTCGAGGTCCTGCTGGCGGCCAGTTTCGTGCTGCTCACCGTGGGCGGCAACACCGCGCGGATTCGGGCCGGCGTCGTCTACGTCATGGTCTCGATGGTGTCGTCGATGATATTCCTCACCGGTGTGGCGCTGGTCTACGCGGCGGCGGGCACGGTCAACATGGCCGAGTTGGCGGTCCGTCTCGACGACGTGAGCCCGGGTACCCGCAGCGCGCTGTTCGCGATCCTGATGGTCGCCTTCGGCATCAAGGCCGCGGTGTTCCCTCTGTACGCGTGGCTACCGGACTCCTATCCGACGGCTCCGGCACCGGTGACGGCAGTGTTCGCCGGCCTGCTGACGAAGGTCGGGGTGTACGCGATCATCCGGACGCACACCCTGTTGTTCCCCGATGTGGGGCTGAACCCGGTGCTGCTGGTGGCGGCGCTGGCCACCATGCTGCTGGGTATCTTCGGCGCGATCGCGCAGAACGACATCAAGAGGTTGCTGTCGTTCACTCTGGTGAGCCACATCGGCTACATGATCTTCGGGGTGGCGCTGGCCACCCAGTTGGCGCTGTCGGGCGCGATCTACTACGCCGCACACCACATCATCGTGCAGACCACGCTGTTCCTCGTCGTGGGTCTGATCGAGCGCCAGGGCGGTGCGGCGACGCTGAGGAGGCTGGGCGGCCTGGCCACGGCCAGTCCGCTGCTTGCCGCCCTCTATCTGATCCCGGCACTCAATCTCGGTGGGATTCCTCCGTTTTCAGGGTTCATCGGCAAGGTGGCGTTGCTGGAGGCCGGCGCGGCCGACGGTGCGGTGCTGGCCTGGACCCTGGTGGGCAGCGGCGTGGTGACGAGCCTGCTCACGCTGTATGTGATGGCACGGGTTTATGCGAAGGTCTTCTGGCGTCCGCGCGCCGAGGCACCCGAAGGTCAGCTCGCGATGGCGGCGCCCACCGCCTTGATCGCCGACGGTGGCGGCGATGTCGAGTTCAACGACCGCGCCGACGTAGGCAGGATGCCGGTCGGCATGGTGGCGCCCACCGTCGCCCTCATCGGCGTGGGCCTCGCGCTCACCGTGTTGGCCGGACCGATCTTCGCCTACAGTGAGCGCGCCGCCGGCCAGTTGTTCGATCGGCAGAACTACGTCAGCGCCGTACTCGAGGGGCCGTCATGACTCGCAAGTACTGTCTCCGCATCGGGCTGGTCTGCTGGATGACAGTGGTGTGGGTGATGTTGTGGGGCACCGTCTCGGCCGCCAACATCCTGGCCGGGTTCGCGGTCGCGCTGCTGATCACCGTGCTGTTGCCGCTCCCCGTGGTGCCGGTGCAGGGCCGACTGCATCCTTTGTCGCTGCTGCGACTGCTGGGGCGGGTAGTAATCGATCTGATCAAGGCCAGCACCCAGCTCGCCTGGCTCACCGTGCGGTCCGGGCCGCCTCCGCAGAGCGCACTCGTGCGGGCTCCGCTGTCGGTGAAGTCCGACCTGACGCTGGCGCTCATCGCGGCGATCCTGACGCTGATTCCAGGCACCATGGTCGTCGACATCGATCAGGCCCGGCGAATCCTGTACGTCCACATCCTGGACGTACGGGCAGACGGCGCCATTGCGGATTTCTACAAGCAGCTGGCCCATCTCGAGAAACTGGTCATCGCCGCCTTCGAACGGGAGCACGAATGGCGGCCTGCGGCGCAGGAGGCGACTCCGTGAACGTGATCTGGGCAGCCAGCGCCGTCATCCTGGTGACCGCTGCCGCCATCACCATGTACCGGGTACTGGCCGGGCCGAACACCATGGACCGGCTGGTGGCCACCGACACCCTGATCGCCGTGGTGATGTGCGGGTTGGCGACCTGGGCCGCCTTCAGCCTGGACACCACCGTGAAGTACGGCATCGTCGCCCTGTCGTTGATGAGTTTCGTCGGGTCGGTCAGTGTGGCGCGCTTCCGGGTTCCCGACGAGAACGGACCGCCGCAGCCATGAACGCCATCGACGTGATCTCAGGACTTCTGGTGCTCGGCGGCTCAGTGTTGGCGCTGACCGCAGCCATCGGCGTGGTGCGGTTCCCGGACACGCTGTCGCGGATGCACGCCGCATCCAAGCCTCAGGTTCTCGGCCTGCTGCTGGTGCTGGCCGGAGCGTCGATCCGGTTGCGCGGCAGCGTCGACGTCGGCGTGCTCATCCTGGCCGGCCTGTTCACCGTGATCACCGCTCCGGTGATCGCGATGCGGGTCAGCCAGGTGGTCTATCGCGAGAGCACCTACCGCAAAGACCTGATGACCGTCGACGAGCTGGGCGACAAGCGTCCGGAAGGCTGACCGTGGCCGACCGCCGACGCACTGCATGATTTGGGCCCCGACAGGGAACCCGGCCATAGTGACTCCTCGAGGCAGTGACGCACCCGTCCGCGAAGGCCCCTGCCTGGATGCGGTCGACGCGGCAAAGGTGAGAGCGGCGGAGTTGGCGTCCCGCCGTCCGATGGTCGCCGATCCGTATGCCGGGGCGCTGCTGGACGGACTGGGCGTCGCCGGTCGCGACGAAGATTGCGACCCGGAGTTGTCGGCGGTGGTCGCCGCCCGCACGAAGTGGTTCGACGAGTTCCTCGTCGCCGCCGGCGCCGGGGGGCTGGCGCAGGTCGTGGTCCTGGCGGCGGGCCTGGACACCCGGCCGTGGCGCCTGCCCTGGCTGGCCGACACCGTCGTCTACGAGGTCGACCGCCCGCACGTGTTGGCCTACAAGAGCGAGACCATGCGTGCGGCGGGCGAGAACACCCGGATCGAATACGTTCCGGTCCCGGTGGCCGCGGATGTGGACTGGTCGAAGTCGTTGCGCGCGGGCGGGTTCGACCCATGCGAGCCGACGGTGTGGGCGGTGGAGGGAGTGCTGCCCGCGCTGCCCGACGGCGCCTGGAACCCGTTGTTCGACCAGATCTCGCTGCTCAGCACGCGGGGCAGCCGGATCGCCGTGGACGCCGGCGAGCCGACGGTGGAGGACATCGGCAACGCGCTGTGTTGCCGCGGGTGGGAGATCACCGCCTTCGACGCCCGCGCACTGATGGGGCGCTACCACCGCGAAACCGGCCACACCGGCCGGTTGCCTTCCACCGCGGGCGGCTTCATCGAGGGCCGGCTGGGTTGAGCAACCTCACTCGGACAGCTGGAACTCCACCATCGCGATGACGGTGTCCACCGCCTCGGAAAGTGCCACCACCCGATCGGCGGCGGTCGGGGCCGCGAGCACCGCGTACTTGTCGGCCTGACCGATCGGGAGCCGGGTGGCCAAGGCGTACAACCACTTCGCGGCGTCACCGGATTCGTCGGCGCCGAGCACGATGTCGCGCGCATTGACCTGTACGCCGCGCACCGCGGCGATGCGCTCGAACAATCCCACCATCCGGTCCTCGATGTCGCGGATCGCGGCCACGTCGACGGGATCGCCGGGCGCGTCCGGCCACAACTCGACCGCCGCCTGGGGGTACGGATTGTCGGGCTGCCACTCCAGCACCCGAAACCGCTCCCCTATGACACATTTCAGCCGGCAGCGGCCCGCACCCAGGTCGGCGTGCTCGGTGATGTGGGCCAGCGCACCGACGTCGCTTCTGCTGTCCCCGCCGCCGACCTCCCGGCCTGCTTCGATCAGCACCACCCCGAACGCGGGATCGTCTGCAGCCAGGCAGGTTTGCACCAGTGCCGCGTACCTCGGCTCGAAGATCCGCAGCGGCAACTCCTCGCCGGGCAGCATCGCCACCTCGAGCGGGAACATCGGCAGCGTCGGCACGTCACACCACCAGTTCGGCGACCAGCGCGTCGACGACGGTACGCAGGTCACCGTCGTGTTCCTCGGCCACCCGGCGCTGCCGCTGATAGGACGCACCGACGCGGTAGATGTCGGCGACCCGGGCGAGTTCGTTGACACACGACAGCGATTCCGCCACCGGCACAAGCCGTTCCAGCAGGTTGTCCAGATCCTCGGTGACGAGCCGTTCGTTGCTGTCGGCGTCGCGGATGATGATGGCGTCGAGCCCGTAGCGGGCCGCTCGCCACTTGTTCTCCTGGACATGCCACGGCGGCATCACCGGCAGCGCCTCCCCGGCGTCCAGGCGCCGGTCCAGGTCGACGATCAGGCAGTGTGTCAATGCGACCAACGCCGAAAGCTCGCGAAGGTTCGACACCCCGTCGAAGATCCGGACCTCGATGGTCCCCAGATGTGGGGAAGGCCGCACATCCCAACGGATCTCGTTCATGTGGTCGATGATGCCGGTCTTCTTCTGGTCACCGACGAAACGTTCGAACTCGCGCCACTCCTGGAAGTGGAAGGGCAGACCGGCGGTCGGCAGCTGCTGGAACATCATGGCGCGGTTGCTGGCATAACCGGTGTCCTCGCCCTCCCAGAACGGAGACGACGCCGACAGTGCCAGCAGGTGCGGATAGTGGTTGAGCATCGAGGTGACTATCGGCATCACCTTGTGGGCCGAGGACACCCCGACGTGGACGTGCACACCCCAGATCAGCATCTGCCGACCCCACCACTGGGTGCGTTTGATCAGCTCTGCGTAGCGCGGGTTGTCGGTCAGCTTCTGCGCCGACCAGTTCGCGAACGGGTGGGTGCCCGCGCAGAACAACTCCATGCCGCGTTCCCGGACCACGGTGCGCACCGGACGCAGCGTCGAGGCCAGATCGTCCATCGCCTCGCCGACGTTGTCACAGATGCCCGTGACGATCTCGACGGTGTTGCGCAGCAGTTCCTTGTGCACATGCGGGTTCTCGCCGAGCTCGGCGATCACGGTGGCGGCTTCGTTGCTCAGGTCACGGGTCTCGGCGTCGACGAGCGCGAACTCCCATTCGACGCCCAGGGTCGGCCGGGCCGACCCGACAAAATCGATGCGGCTACTCGCCTCGCGGTCAGGACCCCGTGATGACACCGCAAGCCACCCGTGCTCCGGCGTCGCCGGTCGCCAGGGTGGTCTGATCCGGCGGCGGATCACCGTTGACCTGCTGGTAACGCTCTGGCGGGATGTTGGCGAAGTTGTCGGCGTCCTCGTGGATGATGATCGCGGTTCCGGTGCCGCCCAGCAGTTCCTCGGCGGTGAACGCGTCGGTGGTGGTCACCAGCATCGCCGAACCGTCTTCGCGTACCTGCAGCGAGGACAGGTCACCGCTTGCGGGGTGTCCACTGTGGCCCGGCACCTGCAGATGGCCCCCGGCGGAGGCGAAGTCGGCGGGAGCACCGCCGGTCGGCGCGACGGAGTCGGCCTCGCACGTGCCGATCGAATGGATGTGCATTCCGTGGAAGCCGGGGGCGAGCTCACCGGCGACGGTGGTCTGCACGGTGACCGTGGCGTACCCGTCGGAGAACTCGATGTCGGCGGTGGCGATGGTGGTGCCGTCAGGCAGATTCAGGTCGGCGGTGAGCGTCTCACCACTGGAACCCTCCTGCGCGCCCCCGCCCTGCTCGCCGGGAGAGGCCGACGGCGACGGCGAACCGGTCCAGACCGACGGCGTGGTTCCGGGCGTGTCGGCGATGGGTTCGTTGGGACTGCAGGCGGTCAACGCGAGAGCGGGCACGGCGAACAAGGTGACGGCGGCGACGGTCCTGAGCATGTGCAAGAGCCTAACCGGTGACCGCCACGACCACTCCTGGCGGTTGCTCTATCAGTTCGGGGACCCGGGGGGCCACCGGCGCCTCCAGCAGTCGGCCGAGGTCTTCGGCGGCCTGCTGCTCGCCCGGGGCATCACTGAAGAACACCGTGGTGACCGTGGTCTCCGGCAAGGTCAGGTTGCCGGTTTCGGTCACGTTCCAGCCCTCGTCCCGCAGCCGGTTGGCCGTGTCCTCGGCGACGCCTGGAGCCTCGGAGATGTTGAACACCCGCACGTCGGGTCTGGCGGGTTCGGCGGGCGGCGGTGTGGTGGTGGGCGTGGTGCTGAGCGTCGTCGTGGCGACCGAGGAGTCGCCGGCACCGTCGGAGTCGCTGCGCAGCGCCTGGAACGCGACGAGCAGGAAGACCACGCCGAGGAACAGCAGCACCATCACCATGGCGCGCAGGGGCAGGCCCGAGGATTCTCGCTGGTTCATTGGGCCCTACTGTATCCAGACCGTCCGGCCGGCCGGCCGGAGCTCAGGGGACATCGAACCCGAGCCGGCGGGCGGCTCGGGCCTTCTGCCGGCTGGCGCGCAGCCGTCGCAGCCGTTTGACCAGCATCGGGTCCGCAGCCAACGCTTCAGGACGGTCGACAAGCGCGTTGAGCACCTGGTAGTACCTGGTGGCCGACATCGAGAACAGTTCCTTGATGGCGTCCTCTTTGGACCCCGCGTACTTCCACCACTGCCGCTCGAAGGCCAGGATGTCGTGCTCGCGGCGGGTCAGCCCATCGGTGGGGGCGGTGCCGTCTGCGGAGTCCCCCGACTTCTCAGTCCGCGCGATCGCGCCGTCCATTCGCTTTTTGGGCCCTTCCGACGCTCGAAAATTACATCGCTATGGTTCGGCCCGTATTCAATCACGGCTTGGTCACAGAAGCTGTCATCAATCGCCGCGAGTCGGCGGACCAAGGTCGCCGCCTAAGCTCTCCGCATGGCCGTAGTACCCATCCGCATCGTGGGAGATCCCGTCCTGCACACCGCGACCGAAGCCGTTCCCATCGCCGACGACGGTTCGCTGCCGGCCGATCTGGCCGACCTGATCACCGATCTGTACGACACCATGGACGCCGCCAACGGAGTCGGGCTGGCAGCCAACCAGATCGGAGTCGCCAAGCGGGTCTTCGTCTTCGACTGCGCGGACGCCCGCGGCAAGGTGGCGCGCCGCCGCGGGGTGATCATCAACCCGGTCCTGGAGACCTCCGAGGTACCCGAGACGATGCCGGACCCCGAAGACGACGACGAAGGCTGCCTGTCGGTGCCCGGGGAATCCTTCCCGACGGGCCGGGCGACGTGGGCCCGGGTGACGGGCCTGGATGCCGAAGGCACGCCGATCACCCTCGAGGGGACTGACCTGTTCGCCCGGATGCTGCAGCACGAGACCGGCCACCTCGACGGTTTCCTCTACCTCGACCGCCTGGTCGGACGCCACGCCCGCAGCGCCAAACGCGCGGTCAAGTCCCACGGCTGGGGTGTGCCCGGGCTGTCCTGGATGCCCGGCGAAGACCCCGACCCGTTCGGCCACTGACCGGTGGTGGACCTGCCCGCTCCCGGGACCCGCGTCAGCCTGCGGTACCGGCTGCCGGCCGGAGCGGTGCCGCCGCACACCGATGTGGTCGGCCATCTGGTGGACGTCGGCACGACCGTGCGGGTGCGAAACCGACACGGTGACGTCATCGACGTCGCGGTCGCCGACGTTCTGGCCGTCCGGGTGGTGCCGGAGATCCCGGTGCGTACGGGCGGGATCCGCAATCTCGAGCACGCCGCGGCGCTCGGCTGGCCCGGCGTCGAACAGCACTGGCTGGGCGGGTGGCTGTTGCGGTACGGGCTCGGCAGCACCCGGCGGGCGAATTCGGCCGTGCCGCTGCGCTTCACCTCACACGCCGAGGTCGTCGCCGCGGCGGACTGGTACGCGGCCCGCGGCGTGCCCGCCCTGATCTCCGCACCGGACCGGCTGTTCAGAGTGCCCGACGCAGTGCCGGTGGATGCCGAGAACCTGGTGATGGCAAGTGATCTCGACGGTGCCGTTGCCGTGCCGGAGATGACGCTGACCGCCCGCCCCAGCAGGGGTTGGCGACGGGTCAACCAGCGCGACGTCCCGGACGAGGTGCTCACCGCGGTCGTCGACGGGGTGGTGGTGTTCGGCGAACTCGCCGACGCAGCAGTGGGGCGGGCGGTGGTGACCGAGGCGCCGGACGGCACCCGGTGGGTGGGGGTTTCGGCAGTGCATGTGGCCGACGAGGCGCGGCGGCAGGGCCTGGCGCGAACGCTGTGCGCGGGCCTGCTGGGCTGGGGGCGTGACCACGGCGCGACCCGGGCGTACGTCCAGGTGGTCGCCGACAACACCGCGGCGCGGGCGCTCTACGAGTCGATGGGATTCGTGGTGCACCACCGCTCGCGTTATGTCCGCGCTGAAGATCTACTGAAAGGGCCTCCCTCGTAAGGTCTATCCATGCGCCTGGCCACCTGGAACGTCAACTCCATCCGCACCCGGGTCGATCGGGTCACCGACTGGCTGGCCCGTGCCGATGTCGACGTGCTGGCGATGCAGGAGACCAAGTGCTCCGACGAGCAGTTCCCCACCATGCCGTTCGCCGCACTGGGCTACGACGTGGTGCACTGCGGCTTCAACCAGTGGAACGGCGTGGCCATCGCCTCCCGGATCGGTATCGACGACGTCGCGGTGGGCTTCGACGGCCAGCCGACGTGGAGTGACAAGCCCGACGTGGAGGCCGCCGCCGAGGCCAGGGCACTGGGCGCCACCTGCGGCGGGGTGCGGGTCTGGAGTCTCTACATCCCCAACGGTCGCACCGTCGACTCCGCGCACTACGTCTACAAGCTGCAATGGCTTGCCGCACTCCGGGAGACGGCCGCCTCGTGGCTGACCGCCGATCCATCGGCACCGATCGCCCTGGTCGGTGACTGGAACATCGCGCCGACCGACGACGACGTCTGGGACGTCGACTTTTACCGGGGCAGCACCCACATCACCGAGGCCGAGCGGGCGGCCTTCGGTGCGATCGTCGACGCCGGGTTCAGCGACGTGGTGCGACCGTTCACGCCGGGGCCCGCTGTCTACACGTACTGGGACTACACCCAGCTGCGCTTCCCGAAGAACCGCGGCATGCGCATCGACTTCATCCTGGGCTCGCCCACGCTGGCCGAGCGGGTCACCCACGCCGAGATCGTGCGGGACGAACGCAAAGGCAAACAGCCCAGCGATCACGCCCCTGTCCTGGTGGACGTGCTACCCGAACAGCGGTAGCGCCCGCTTGCGCGCGAGTGCATCCATGCCTCGCTGAATCGCGTCGTGCACTTCGCGGTACTTGCTGTCGACGTAGTCGTCGTCGGTGGCACGGTCGGGATCGTGGTCCAACTCGACCACGGGCATCAACCGGGTGCGGATCTTGGCGGGCAGCGGCAGCTGCGGCAGCGCCGCCGGGGCGATACCCCACGGCAGCGAGACCGCGAGCGGGAACACCTTGAGTCGCAACACCTTGTCCAGCTGCAACGCGCGCGACAACTTGTCCCCCCGGATCAACACCGGCATCGCATCCGCGCCACCGACGGTGGCGATGGGCACGATGTCCACACCCGCCCGGATCGCCATCTTCACAAAACCCCGGCGCCCGGCCAGCTCTGCCCGGTCCCGTTCGCCCCAGGGCCGCAGCGAGTCGACCTCGCCGCCGGGCCACAGCGCGACATCGCGACCCTCGGCGAGCGCGGTGGCGATCGAGTCCGGCGCGGCGGGCAGCACGCCCATCGCCCGGAAGTAGCGGCCGATGACCGGGATCGCCATCAGCGCGTCGTGCGCGGTGCCGTGCAGCGGACGATCCTGACCGAATCTCCGCCACCACTGCACGCCGACCGTCCACGCGTCCCAGACGAACGGCGCACCGGAGTGGATGCCCACCAACAACACCGGACGTTCGGGGAGGTTCTCCCATCCGTCGAACTCCATCCGGAACCAATGGTCGACGAGGAAGTTCCACAGGTACTTCTGGCGCTGCATGGTCGTCTCGTCCTGCCCGGACAGCTCCCACTGACCTGCTCGCTCCGCCACCCAACCGGACAGCCCGCCGTCTTGGGCGGCGCGCTTGGAATCCATCTGCTCGCGCGCCCGGTCTGCAAACTCGCGGGACTGTCGGCGAATCGGGGCGGGGCGTGGGTCTGAAGGCGTCACGCCGACGGGCATACCCACGCTGTGCCCTCCGTCACACCTTCATGCTGCCCACAAATTTCCGGGCAGCGGTTCCCCTGAGCGCGGTCGCTGCGCTAGCGTGGCACCGTCCACACGCGGGAGCACGCACCCAAGCGCGCTGAGAGGACGGGTAGGCCCGTCGACCGTACGAACCTGACCGGGTAATGCCGGCGTAGGGAGAAGCGCACATGCCTGATGTCTCTGTCGATCCGTCCGTCACCACCGGCCCCATCGCGGACAGCACGAAGATCTACAGGTCACCCGACGGACTGCCCTCGGCCCGGGTGCCGTTTCGAAGGGTCAACCTCACCAACGGTGAGCATCTGGATCTCTACGACACCTCGGGGCCCTACACCGACGACAGCGCGGTCATCGATCTGACAGCCGGCCTGCCCGCCCGACCGGGCGTGGTGCGCGACCGCGGCACGCAGCTTCAGCGGGCCCGGGCCGGCGAGGTCACCGCCGAGATGGCCTTCATCGCCGAGCGGGAGGGCGTGCCGGCCGAACTCGTGCGTGACGAGGTGGCCCGGGGGCGTGCCGTCATCCCCGCCAACCACAACCATCCCGAAGCCGAACCGATGATCATCGGCAAGGCGTTCGCAGTGAAAATCAATGCCAACATCGGCAATTCGGCGGTCTCTTCCTCTGTCGCCGAGGAGGTCGACAAGATGGTGTGGGCCACCCGGTGGGGCGCCGACACCATCATGGATCTGTCCACCGGTCGCGACATCCACCTCACGCGGGAGTGGATACTGCGTAACTCGCCGGTGCCCGTCGGCACGGTTCCGCTCTACCAGACGCTGGAGAAGACCAACGGCGACCCCTCCGAGCTGACGTGGGAGTTGTACCGCGACACGGTGATCGAACAGTGTGAGCAGGGCGTGGACTACATGACCGTGCACGCGGGGGTGTTGATGCGCCACATCCCGCTCACCGTCGACCGGGTCACCGGGATCGTGTCACGCGGCGGCTCGATCATGGCGGCGTGGTGCCTGGCGCATCACCAGGAGTCGTTCCTGTACACCAACTTCGAAGAGCTGTGCGACATCCTGGCCCGCTACGACGTGACGTTCTCCCTCGGCGACGGGCTGCGCCCCGGTTCGATCGCCGATGCCAACGACGCCGCCCAGTTCGCCGAGCTCGAGACCCTCGGCGAGCTGACCAGGATCGCGAAATCCCGCGGCGTCCAGGTGATGATCGAAGGCCCGGGACATGTCCCGATGCACAAGATCGTCGAGAACGTCCGGCTCGAGGAAGAGCTGTGCGAGGAGGCGCCCTTCTACACCCTCGGACCGCTGGCCACCGACATCGCACCGGGATACGACCACATCACCTCGGCCATCGGTGCCGCGATCATCGCCCAGGCGGGCACCGCGATGCTGTGCTACGTCACACCCAAGGAACATCTGGGCCTGCCGAACCGCAAGGACGTCAAGGACGGAGTGATCGCCTACAAGATCGCCGCCCATTCGGCCGACCTGGCCAAGGGGCACCCGCACGCGCAGCTTCGCGACGACGCGCTTTCCCGCGCCCGGTTCGAATTCCGTTGGCAGGACCAGTTCGCGCTGTCCTTGGATCCCGACACGGCGCGCGAGTTCCACGATGAGACACTGCCCGCGGCACCGGCCAAGACCGCCCACTTCTGCTCGATGTGCGGCCCCAAGTTCTGCTCGATGCGGATCACCCAGGACGTCCGGGACGCGATGGCCGACAAGTCGCGGGAGTTCACCGAGGCCGGCGGCAGGGTCTACCTGCCGGTGGTGACGACGTGAAGTTCCTGCCGCTGAGCCCCCCGGGTCAGACGCCACTGCGCGTCATGACGATCGCCGGCTCGGACTCCGGCGGCGGCGCGGGCATCCAGGCCGACATGCGGACCTTCGCGCTTCTCGGTATCCACGGCCTCGTCGCGGTCACCGCGGTGACGGTGCAGAATTCGCTGGGCGTCAAGGGATTCCACGAGATTCCTGTCGACGTCATCGCCGGCCAGATCTCCGAGGTGGCCACCGACATCGGGGTCCAGGCCGCCAAGACCGGCATGCTGGCGTCCTCCGAGATCATCGACACCGTCGCCGAGGCGTGGCGGACACTCGACACCGGTGCACCGCTGGTCGTCGACCCGGTGTGTGCCTCCATGCACGGTGACCCGCTGCTGCACCCGAGCGCGCTGAACTCATTGAAGGACAAGCTTTTTCCGATCGCCACGCTGGTCACTCCCAACCTCGACGAGGTGCGCCTGCTCACCGGCATCGAGGTCGTCGACGACGCCAGCCAACGCGCAGCGGCCCGGGAACTGCACGCGCTCGGCCCGCAGTGGGCGCTGGTCAAGGGTGGTCACCTGCGGTCCTCGGCCCACAGCCCCGACCTGTTGTTCGACGGCACCGACTTCCACGAGTTCGACTCCCCCCGGATCGACACCGGACACGACCACGGCGCCGGCGACACGTTGGCGGCCGCGACCGCCAGCGCCCTCGCGCACGGTTACCCGGTCCCCGACGCGGTCGCGTTCGGGAAGCGCTGGGTGACCGAATGTCTTCGCGCGGCATACCCGCTGGGCCACGGCCACGGACCGGTCTCCGCACTCTTCCGGCTCGGCTGATGGACCGGATCGCCGGGATCGTGCACGAGCCCGCCGGCACTGCCGTGGGCGCGGTCGCCTTGACACACGGCGCCGGGGGTAGCAGGGAGTCACCTCTTCTGCAGGCGATCTGCGAGCAGTGGGCACGCCGAGGCTGGCTGGCGGTGCGCTACAACCTGCCCTACCGGCGGCGCCGCCCGAAAGGTCCCCCGTCGGGTTCGTCGGGCGCCGACCGCGCGGGAATCCTCGAGGCGGTGGCAGCGGTGCGCGACCTCGTGGACGGACCGGTGATCGCCGGCGGCCACTCCTACGGCGGACGCCTCACCTCGATGGCCGTCGCCGACGACGGCCTCGACCTCGACGTGCTCACCCTGTTCTCGTACCCTCTGCATCCGCCCGGAAAGCCGGAACGCCCGCGCACCGAGCACCTGCCGCGGATCGCCGTGCCGACGGTGTTCACCCACGGCACCGCGGACCCGTTCGGCAGCATCACCGAACTGCGCCCGGCCGCCGCGCTGGTCGCCGCCGAGACCCGGATCCTCGAGATCACCGGCGCCCGGCACGACCTCGGTTCCAAGAAGCTCGACGTGCCTGCTCTGGCCGTCGATGCCGCACTGGGCCTGCTCGGCTGAGCTATTGTCAGACGGTGACCGCGCCGCCCCCTCCGCCACTTCCCTATCAGGGCGGTCAGCCCGGCTGGTATCCACCGCCGGCACCCCCGCGCCGGAAGAAGACGAAATGGTGGGTGCTGGGCGGCATCGTGCTCGCGCTGGTGATGATCATCGGGACCGGTGCGGTGATCTTCATGGTGATGACCAGTGAGGGCAATGTGACGGCCACCGACCTGAAGGTCGGTGAGTGCCTGGCCGAGATACCCCAAGGTGACAACGTGACCCGGCTCCAGACCGTCGGCTGCGACCAGCCGCATGCCGGCGAGGTGTTTGCTCTGCTGACGGTGCCCGGCGGGGACTTCCCCGGCACGGAGGCCATCGACACCTACGCCGAGAAATGCGCCCCCGAGCTGGCGGTGTTCGCACCCACGTCGACGACCGACGACGGGGTACAGCTCTACGTGCTCTACCCCTCGGCCGAGACCTGGGCCGACGGCGATCGGGCTGTGACCTGCATTGCAACTCTCGACCCGCCGCGGACCGGTTCGATAAAGGGCTGATACCTCGGGTACCGTTTCTTCATGACTTCGGAGCGCTTTGACGCGGTCATCGTGGGTGCCGGCTTTGCCGGCATCGGTGCCGCGATTCAGCTGAAGCGGCAGGGTTACGAGAACTTCGTGATCCTGGACCGCGAGGACGACCTGGGCGGGACGTGGTACGTCAACCACTACCCCGGCCTGGCCGTCGACGTTCCCACCACGACGTACTCGTACTTTTTCGAGCCGAATCCGAACTGGTCGCGGCTGTTCGCCACCGGAAACGAGATCAAGCAGTACGCGGACGACGTCGCCGACAAGTACGACGTGCGCCGCCACATGCGGTTCAGGACCACCGTCGAGGGCGCGCGGTGGGACGAGGAGGCCAAGCTCTGGCGGGTGGCCCTGGCCGACGGCCAGACGCTGTCCACCCGGTACCTGATCACCGCCACCGGGTTTCTGTCGCAACCGCATGTCCCCGACATCCCGGGCATCACGGAGTTCGACGGCCGCATCCTGCACACCACGGCGTGGGACGACTCCTACGACCCGGCCGGCGATCGCATCGGAATCATCGGCACCGGCGCCACGGCAGTGCAGCTCATCCCGGAGTTGGCGAAGAAAGCCGCCGACCTCACGGTCTACCAGCGGACCCCGATCTTCGTGGTGCCGAAGTTCGACCTGCACTTCTCCGAGCGCGCCAAGCGGCTCTTCGCCCGGGTGCCGCAGACCCAGCGCGTCATCCGGGCCGTGACCGACTCCATCTACGAATGGGTGGTCTCGGTGGGTGTCGTGCACTACTGGCGGACGCGGGGGCGGTTCAACGTCGCCGCGGCCGACCTTTCCAAGACACTGCGGTGGGCGACGATCCGTGACAAGGAGCTCCGGGCCAAGCTCACCCCGGACTACGACTTCGGCTGCAAGCGGCCCACGTTCTCCAACAGCTACTACCGCACCTTCACCAAACCCCACGTGCACCTGCAGGACACCGGGATCGCCCGGATGGAGGCCGACGGCATCGTCGCCAACGACGGCACCAAGACCGTCGTCGACACTCTGGTGCTGGCCACCGGCTTCGACCTGTGGGAGGCCAACTTCCCGGCCATCGAGGTCATCGGACGCAATGGAAGAAACCTCGGAAAGTGGTGGCGAGACACCAGATTCCAGGCCTACCAGGGCATCTCGATGCCGCTGTTCCCCAACTACCTGTCGCTGGCCAGTCCGTACGCCTTCCTCGGGTTGAACTTCTTCAACACGATGGAATACCAGATGCGGCACATGGAGCGGCTGTTCGCAGAGATGCAGCACCGCGGCGCCAGCACGTTCGAGGTGACCGAGGAAGCCAACAGCCGGTACCTGGATCGGATGACTGATCTGCTCGGCGAGTCGATGTTCCTCAACGCCGACTGCGCATCGGCACGGTCGTACTACTTCAACCCCAGCGGTGAGCCCAGCCTGCTGCGGCCGATGTCCACCCGCAGGGCGATCAAAGAGGCCGGCGAATTCCCGCTGACCGACTACCAGATCAACTAGGAGCAACAGTGCCGAAAGAGAATTCGCGTGTGACGACCATTGGCGGGCTGGCGCTGGCTGTCACCGGACTGGCGCACTTCGTCGCTCCGCAGCTCTTCGAGGGGCTCACCGAGTCGGCGTTCCCCACCGACACCCGTCGGCACGTGTACATCGACGGTGGCATCGAGACCGCTGTCGGGCTGGGTCTGGCGGCACCGCAGACCCGCAAGTTCGCCGTGGCCGCCCTGATCGGTTACCTGCTCTACATGGCAGGCAACGTGGTTCGCAACCGGTAACGGCCCAGCAGCGTCATATCGACCAGCCGTTCCACAGTTGTCCTGACTTCGGTCGAGTTCGAGTAGCGCACCAGCCGGCCGAGGTCGATCACCAGCGACATGGCAGCGTGCACCGCGAAACGTGCCTGGCCCGCAGTCCATTCCGGTCGCACGGCGACCACCAGCTCGACCCACGTCTGCACCGTCGACCGCTGAAGATCCCGCAGGATCTGCTGGTCGGCTGCCGTCATGTTCAGCCGCTCGCTGTAGTAGACGGTTTCGAGTTCGGGTTGGCCGAACGACCGCGTCACGTACGCATCGATCACCGTCGCGAGCGCTTCCTCGGGGTCGCCGACGGTGGCCACGATCTCCGCCAGCTCAGCGGACAACCGGTCCGAGGCGCGACGGAAGGCCGCGGCGAGGATGTCGCTCTTGCCCGAAAAGTACTTGTAGATACCGGAAGTCGGGATGCCGACCGCTGAGGCTATGTCGTCCATGCTGGTGTCGCGATAGCCTCTGAGGTTGAACAGCCTCATCGACTCGGTCAGCAGCGCTTCGTATTTGGCAGGTGAAGACGTGCCGCGGCTCATCGACGGATGGGGTTCGTGCTGTTTCCCTGCGTCGGGAAGGTCTGTGACGAGCACCTTCCCGACGAGCTGTGTCAGCAGAACCTGCACCTGGGCCGCCGGCAGCTTGGCCCGGTGGTCGACGATGCTGCCGATCACCGAGAGCACCGAGGTCGACAGTGTCGAGAGCTGGCGGGGTGTGAGCTCGGGACGAAGCGCCGCCATCGGTCGGTGGATTCGGTGATGCACCGTGCGGAGCTGGCCGAGCAGCAGGGCCTGGTCATCGTCGTGCAGGTAGCGGGCCTCCCATCGGTAGAGACCCCCGGCAGCCCGGTTCGCCATCGCCGTCTCGATGAGCGCCGACACCAGACCGTCGAGCACTTGTTGCGGTGGCGCGCCGTCGACGTCGATCTCCGCGGTGCCGTCCACCAGTTGCTGACCCAGGTTGAGCA
This sequence comes from Mycobacterium sp., assembly GCF_049683355.1. Classification (GTDB taxonomy): domain Bacteria; phylum Actinomycetota; class Actinomycetes; order Mycobacteriales; family Mycobacteriaceae; genus Mycobacterium. The sequence continues at coordinate 12,886 of NZ_JBAUJB010000018.1, read as the reverse complement.
CCGCACCATGAAAGAGCTCGTACTTGCTCGAGTAGTGGCGATACAGCGCCGCGGCCGAGATCCCGACCCGGGAGGCGATTGTCTCCATGCTGACGCCGTGATAGCCCAGTTCGCTGAACGCCTCGGCCGACGCGCGCGCGATCTGCGCCTTCCGATCCTTCGGCCGACGTCGGATGCCGTGATCACCGGCGGTGCGCGCCATGGCGCTCACGATATCGGAGTCCGCGGCCCGCCCGGGAATTGCGGTTAACTTGGGATTGGGTGACTTACCCTTTCCCGGTGACCTCGTCGCACGGGCCGCAACTGCAGCGGCGACTCGGGACGTTCGACACCGTGATCCTCGGCCTCGGGTCGATGATCGGGGCGGGGATCTTCGTCGCGCTCGCACCGGCCGCCGCCTCGGCAGGGACCGGCCTGCTGGTCGGCCTGGCGATCGCCGCGGTGGTGGCGTTCTGCAACGCGATGTCCTCGGCCCGGCTGGCGGCGCGCTACCCGCAGTCCGGGGGCACCTACGTCTACGGCCGGGAGCGTCTCGGCCCGTTCTGGGGTCACACCGCGGGGTGGAGCTTCGTGGTCGGCAAGACCGCGTCCTGTGCGGCGATGGCGTTGACCGTGGGGTACTACGTGTGGCCGGCGTACGCACACGCGGTGGCGGTCGCCTCGGTGGTCGCGCTGACGGCGTTCGGGTACGCCGGCATCCAGCGTTCCGCCCTGCTCACCCGGGTCATCGTGGCTGTCGTGTTGGCGGTGCTGGCCACGGTGGTGGTCGTCGTCCTCGGTTTCGGCGGCGCAGACCCTGCCAGGCTCGCCGTCGGACCCGACGTCACCGGCTACGGCGTGCTCCAGGCGGCGGGACTGCTGTTCTTCGCGTTCGCCGGCTACGCCCGCATCGCCACCCTCGGCGAGGAGGTGCGTGATCCCGCCAGAACCATCCCCCGTGCCATCCCGCTCGCGTTGGGGATCGCCCTGCTGGTCTACGTGCTGGTCGCCGCCGCGGTGCTCGCCGAACTGGGCAGCGCCGGCCTCGCCTCGGCGAGCGCGCCGCTGGCCGACGCCGTGCGGGCGGCGGGATTCCCTTCGCTGGTGCCGGTCGTCACCATCGGCGCCGCGGTCGGTGCGCTCGGCGCTCTGCTGGCGCTGCTGCTCGGCGTATCACGGACGACGCTGGCGATGGCCCGTGATCGCCACCTGCCGCATGCGCTGGCAGCCGTGCACCCTCGTCACCGCACACCGCACCGCGCGGAGTTGGCAGTCGGGATCGCCGTCGCGCTGCTCGCGGCGGTGGTCGACGTCCGCACCGCCATCGGCTTCTCGTCGTTCGGGGTGCTGCTCTACTACGCGATCGCCAACGCGTCGGCCCTCACGCTGGGGCAGGGCCGGGTGCTGCCGGCGCTCGGCCTGGCCGGCTGTCTGATGCTGGCGGTCACGCTGCCGGTGACCGCGGTGCTGGCGGGGACGGTGGTGGTGCTGATCGGCATGGTCGCCTACTTGGCTGGCGGCACGCTGCGTGATGGTGTGTAGTCGCAGGCGTGCGACTTTCCTGGAAGCCCGTTGATTCACGGTCGGATCCCGACTTCGTCGTCGCGCCCGACGAGCGGCTGAGCTGGCCGCGCACCCTGGGGCTGGGCGCCCAGCACGTGGTGGCCATGTTCGGCGCCACGTTCCTGGTGCCGGTGCTCACCGGGTTCCCCCCGGCGACGACGCTGTTGTTCTCCGGTGTCGGCACCATCCTGTTCCTGCTCATCACCGGCAATCGACTACCGAGTTATCTGGGATCGAGCTTCTCGGTCATCGCCCCGGTCACCGCCGCGGTCGCCGCGCAGGGCACCGGCAGCGCGCTCGGCGGCATCGTCGCGGTCGGGCTGCTGCTCATCCTCGTCGGCGCGGTGGTGCACCTGGCGGTGATCGCTCTGATCGCCGAGAACATCGGCCACGTCAAGTCCGTCGGCCAGATGACGCGCACCGACATGGACCCGCTGATGGGCCGGGCACTCGCCGCCGACGGGGTGGCTACCACGTTGGCCGGCTTCGGCGGCGGTTCGGCGACGACGACCTACGCCGAGAACATCGGGGTGATGGCCGCGACCCGCGTCTACTCGACCGCGGCGTACTGGGTCGCCGCGGCGGTGGCCATCGTGTTGTCGTTGTGCCCCAAGGTGGGCGCGGTGATCTCTGCGGTACCGGCCGGCGTGCTCGGCGGCGCCACCATCGTGCTCTACGGCCTGGTCGGCATCCTCGGCGTACGAATCTGGCTGACCAATCACGTCGACTTCTCCAAGCCCGTCAACCAGATGACGGCCGCCATCCCGTTAGTCATCGGAATCGCCGACTTCACCTGGCAGGCAGGCAATCTGACCTTCACCGGGATCGCACTGGGTTCCATCGCCGCGTTGCTGGTCTACCACGGAATGCGACTGCTGGGCTTCCGGCCCGGGGCTAGGACGCCGGCCGATGGCGCCGATCCCGCGGCGGCACCCCGTTGACGCCGTCGATCGTCTGGGCGTAACTGCCGACCGCGAACGCGACGGTCGAAGCCGTGATCCCCAGCGCCACGCGGTCGATGTTGTCGATCGTGTCCCGAGGAGTGTGATAGTTCGGGTCGAAGGCCACCCCTGTCTGTCCACCCCAGATCCGTTCCTGGACTTCTGTTTTCCGCTGTGACGACCCGGTGGTGATGCCGCCGATCGGCACGCCCGCCGCCAGGAACGGGGCGTAGTCGGTGTTTCTGCCCAGTGGCATGTCCGCCGGGCGCACCCCGGCCAGGTTGAGGCGTCCGGCCAGCATGCGCTCGATGCCGGCCGTGCCCTCGGGGACCTCACGAAGCTGCGGGCCGGTCACCGACGACTGGTCACCGTCGTCGGTGAAGTAACCCGCGTTGGGCGAGGCCACCATGTCGAAGTTCAGGTAGAGCGCGATGTCGTCGAGTTGTTCACCGGTCAGCGAGCGGACGTAGTCCGTGGAGCCGTCGGCGGAGATCTCCTCGGCTCCCCAGAACGCGAACCGCACCGCGTTGCCTTCCGGTGGCCGGGCGCCGAGTTGCAGTGCGGTCTCCAGTACCGCGGCCACACCCGACCCGTTGTCGTTGATGCCCGGTCCCGACCGGACGCTGTCGAGGTGCGCGCCGACGACCACGACGTTGCCGGTGTCGCCGGAGGTGGTCTGCGCGACCACGTTCCGCGACGTCGTCATCACCGGTTCGTTGTCGAGCACCAATGTCACCGGCGTGGTGGTGCGGCGCAGCGCCGCATCCGCAGCCGGGTCGATGATGCCGACCGGAACAGTGAGGTTGCTGTAATAGCCCGGGCTGAACAGACTCGCCGGGGCGCCGACCGGTTTGGTCGGGTTGGCCCGGCTGACCACCAGCAATCCGACCGCTCCCTCGGCGAGCGCGGTGTCCTGCTTGTCGACGATCGAGCACTCGCTGTCGTCGACCACCGCGATGGCGCCCTCGACCGACGCCGAGTCGTAGTCGTCCTGCTCGCACCCGGCGGGCTCGGCCGGCCTGAAAGTCAGCGCGCGCAACCCGCCCGGCGGGGTGGTGATCAGCAGCGACGCCTGGTCGACCCGGTGCTTGGGGCCTCCCACGGTCAGCGCCGGCTCGCCGCCGCGGGATCCGGAGAGCCGTTCGAACTCCGGTGTCTGCACGTCGAATCCGCTCTCCCGCAGCAGGCCGGCGACATAGTCGACGCTGGCCTGGTGCCCCGGTGAACCGTCGGCCCGGTTACCGTCGTTGGCATCGGCGATCAGCTGCAGCTCCACCAGATGGCGGTGGACGCCGTCGACGGTCACCTTGTCCGCCAGTTGTGCACCCAGCGCCGGTCCGGTTTCGGGGGTGTCCGACGCGCAGGACACCACGGCCGTGACCGTCAGCATCGCGATGGCCGCTGACCACCGCCGCGTCATGACTCTTCGAGCTGATGACGGGTACGGTCCTCGCGCACCGGAATGCCGTTGCGGCCGCGCTGGTCCTGGGCGTACAGACCCACCGAGTAGGCGACGCCGCCACCATGGATCTGCATCGCCGTCCGGTCGATCTTGTCCAGTGTGTCGGTGTCCTTGTGGTAGTTCGGGTCGAAGGGCGCGTCGGCCTGACCGCCCCAGATCTCGGCCTGCCGCGCCGACTTCTCCGCTTCTGCACCCGAGAACAGGCCTCCCGCAGGCACTCCCGATCTGGTGAACGCGTCATAGTCGGACCTGCCGTTGAACAAGGTGTCCTCGCCGGGCTTTCCCTGGCGGTCGAGGTAATCCACCAGGGTCCGCTCGATTCCCGCAGAGCCCTCGGGGATCCGGGGGTTGCCTTCGCGCGGGTCGGGCGCGGTGGACTGGTCGCCGTCATAGGTGAAGTACCCGGGGTTGGGCGAGCCGATCATGTCGAAGTTGAGGTACAGCGCGATGTCCTTGAGGCCTTCGGCGTCCAGCGACTCGACATAGTTGCTGGAGCCGAGCAGCCCGAACTCCTCGGCACCCCAGAACCCGAACCGGACGGCATTGTTGATCTGCGGTGAACTTCCCAGCTGCAGCGCGGTTTCGAGCACCGCCGCGACCCCGGATGCGTTGTCGTTGATCCCGGGCCCCTCGGCCACGCTGTCAAGATGCGCTCCGACCATGACGATGTCGGCTGTCGAACCTGTCCTGGTCTGGGCGATCACGTTGCGGGTCTGTTCTATCCGGACCCCGGCGTTCAGCGTGAGCGCCGTCGGGGCGCCCGGCTGCCCGCGCAGCTGCGCACCCCCGTCCTTGGTGACGCTGACAACCGGGATGCGAACCTCGGTGTCCTGCCCGAGGGTGCCGCCCATCTGGTCGCCGTCCTCGTTGTTGGCGACGATCAGCGCCACCGCGCCGCGCTCCGCGGCCACGGCCTGCTTGGCGCCGAATGGGCACGACCCGCGATCGACGAGCACCACCGCACCTTCGACGGGCAGCCCGTCGTAGTCATCGGCCGTGCAGCCTGGAGTGTCCTCGACCCGGGCCGGCAGCAGCGGACCGGTGACGCCGCCGGGCTCGGTGCCGATCGTGTACTCCAACGGCCGGGCTTCCACGGAGTCGCCCGCAACGGTCAGCGCCGGCTCGTCGGCCCACGGGATCCGCACCTCGAACTCCGGGGTGTCCACGTCGAACCCCTTGTCCCGCAGCGCATCGACGACATAGTCCAGGCTCGCGTCATATCCCGGGGTGCCGAGCGCGCGGTTGCCGCCGTGGGCGTCGGCGATCTCGGCGAACCTGCCGAGGTGCGCCATCATCGCATCGACGCCGACCTTCTCCCGGAGTCCGTCGGCGAACTCGACCGCAGCGGCCGGATCGGGATCCGGGGTCGGCGCGGGTACTGGAGTGGCCTGCCTGCTGCAGCCGCCGACCGCGAGGACCACGACGGCCAGCGCAGCCGTGACCGTCCGTTGAGTGCGCGTCACGCCACCACGTTAGCGCGAGTCCAGGAAGTCCAGGACCGCCTCGGCAGCGACCTGCGGCTGCTCGATCTGCAGGAAGTGCCCCGCACCCGGCAGGGTCAGCACCCGGCTCCGGTCCGGCAGCACCGTGTTGATGTTCTCGGCGTATCCGGCCAGCATCGCGCCGTCCTGCACTCCCTGCAGATACAGGATCGGCACCCGCGGCATCTCGAAGCGCCACTTGTGCAGTTCGGCGTAGCGCGGCGCCGGGCGACCCGGCCGGGCCAGCGCGCGGTAGTAGCCGACGGCCGCGCGGCGGTGCGCGGGACCCGGCAGCGCCGCCAGTGCCTCGTCGCGCTCGGCCTCGGTCGGGTAGCCGGGCGGTCCCCAGTCGCGCCACAGCCTGGGAATGATGCGGGGCAGCAGCCGTTCGGGCAGTCCGGGCAGCTGGAAGAACATGACGTACCAGCTGTTGCGCAGCTGGCGCGGCATCATCTTCAGCTGACGGGCGACCGCACCACGGGTCCGGTTCAGAGCCCCCACCGGCGGTACCGCCATCGAGACGTGCACCGCGAACGGGGACTCCGGATACGCGGCGAGCGCGTTGCTGGTGAACGCACCCCAGTCGTGACCGATCACGACCGCGTCGGCGGGCGCTCCGAGTTCCCGATACACCGCAAGCGCGTCATGCATCAGGGCCCCGATGTGGTAGTCACCGTCAGGAGCGGGCCCGGTCGGTGCGTATCCCCGGGAGAAGGGTGCGACCACCCGCAGACCCCGCTCGGCCAGGATCGGCGCCATCCTCCGCCACCCCCACGCACTGTCGGGGAACCCGTGCAGGCACAACACCAGCCGGCCGTCCGCGGGCCCCCAGGACAGCGCGGTGACATCGAGGTGGGGCAGCCTCAGCACCAGGGTCTGTGGGTCGGTCGTCCCGTCAGCGGCCATCGAGCACCCGGATGTTGTGGGCGATGTCCTGGCTCTCCACCTCGCGGATCCACCGCACCAGGCCGTTGATGGTGTCGGTGGGGTGCAGATAGTACGAGCCGAGCACGCCGGCCCAGGAGTCGTGGACGCCGATGTGATCCCGGCGCCGATCGGACTGCATGTCAAGCTGATTGGCGAACGACCATGCCAGATCCCGGAAGACCCGCAACACCTGGTTGAGGATGCGGTCCTCACACAACAGGATCCGGCGGATCACCTTCACTCTCCCCGAAAGTTCGCCGAGGGTGTCCAGGAACAGCGTCACCTCACTTGCCAGCAGGTCGTTGATCCGGTTGAAGTCGTCTCTCATCGAGCGCAGGGAACCGTCCTGCGCGGCCATCATCGCGGCGATTCCGAGGTCCAGGTTCACGTGCGAGTTCACCGCTGTGAGCATGTGCTGCAGCATGATCGGCTGTTCCGGCGCCTCGTACTCGTGGCCGTCGAAGCACCACTGCCAGACGTGGGTGGGAGCTTCGTAGTCGCTGGGATGGAAGTACGCGTTGAGCGCATCGAAGTAGCGCTGCGCGAAGATGATGTCGAAGCGGGTCATCCGCGCGTTGTCGTCGAAATAGTCGCCGGCGGCGATCTTGTCACGGATGGCCAGGGTCGCCCGCTTGTAGACCGTTGCGAAGTAGCCGATGCCGTTCTCGGCTTCGATCGACCAGTCGATGACGGCATCGAAGTTCGCGATGACGTCGTCGACGGATGCCGCGCGACGGAGTTCGGGCAGCTTCCATCTCGGAAGGTCGGACGGTCCGGTCATCGATCGACTGGCCCGCCGGAACGCCGGAAGCGCTCCAGGACAGCCTCGCCGAACTGGGTCAAGACGCCCCCGTCCGGTGCGTCGCCGTGGTCACGGCTGCCGTCCGCCGGCAACGATGCGATGATCTCGTGGGTCCGCTTGTCGGCCAGCGCCGTGGCACCGACCACCGCGGTCAGCAGCGCCTTCACGCCGGGGACCGCCAGGGGCTCCGGTTCGGCGAGGGTCTGCTCCACCGTGGCGCACAGCTGCGCCAACGCGGCCTCGGAGTCGGCCAGGACCGCACGTCTCCAATCCGAGTCTTCGGGTGCGGTGTCGTCCATACGCCCGTCTTACCATGTACCTCCCGGGCCGACCGGTCGGACGTGGCAGACCGGTGAACGTTCGTCGTCCCGGTTGTCACCGTTTTTGCTGCCTGTCATGATGCTCCGATGTCGACCGGCGCGGGGGCCCGTTCACCCGAGCGGCAGGCGGTCGCCGATTTCCTGGACTCCGTCGCCACAGGTCCGGCGGCCCTCGTCCTGGAGGGCGAAGCCGGGATCGGCAAGACGACCCTGTGGTCAGAAGCCGTTACGAGCTGCGCCGAGAAAGGGATCCGGGTGCTCTGCGCCCGGGTCGGTCAGGCCGAGTCGGTGCTCGCCTACGCGGCGGTGGCCGATCTGCTCACCGACGTCGACGCCGCGGTCATCGAGTCGTTGCCGGTTCTGCAGCGCCTCGCGATGGACCGGGTCCTGCTCAGAGCCGACGGTGAGGGCCCCGCGACCGATCAGCGGGTGACCGCGGCGGCGTTCGGCGTCATCGTCGAGCAGCTCGCCGAACGCTCCCCCGTCGTCATCGCCATCGACGACGTGCAGTGGCTCGATGCGTCGAGCAAGTCCGTGATCGCCTTCGTCGCGCGCCGGCTCAGGGGCCCCATCGGCATCTTGGCGACCGAGCGCTGCGACCCCGACCAGGGCACCACGTCGTCGTGGCTGCAGCTCGGTGTCGCAGCGGCGACCGCCCGGACCCGGTTGCGTCCGCTGAGTCTCGGCGGTCTGCACGGCCTGATCCTGACCCGGCTCGGGCACGCCCTACCTCGCGCGACGATGGTGCGCATCAGCGAGATCTCCGGCGGCAACCCGTTCTACGCCCTCGAGCTCGCACGCGCGCTCGACGGGCAGAACCTCAGCCCTGAGCCTGGGCTCCCGCAGACACTGGCCGAGCTGGTGCGCGCCCGGATCGGGCGTCTCGACGGCGACGTCCGCAATCTGTTGCTCGCGGTGGCCTCGGTAGCCGCACCCACCGTCGACCTGCTGGCCCGTGTCAACGCCACCACCGCCGACCACATCGTCGAGCTGCTCGAAACCGTCGAGACCGACGGGATCATCACGATCAACGGGAACCAGGTGAGGTTCACCCATCCGCTGCTGGCGCGTGGGGTGTACTCCGACGCCACCCCCGCCAGCCGCCGGGTCATCCACCGTGCGCTCGCCGCCGTCGAAACGCAGCCCGAACTCAAGGCACGCCACCTCGCGCTTGCCGGCACGTCCGCCGACGACGCCACCCTGGGCGCGCTCGACTCTGCGGCCGATGCCGCACGGCAACGGGGAGCCCCCGCGGCCGCCGCCGAGCTGCTGGAGCTGGCGATCCAACTGGGCGGCGACAAACCGGTGCGCCGGGTCCGCGCCGCCGGTGACCACTTCCGGGCCGGTGACACCGCCAGGGCGCAGGCACTGCTCGATGCGTGCCTCGGCGATCTGCGTCCGGGCTGGCTGCGCGCAATCGCGCTGAACCTCCGCGCGGCGGTCCACATCTACGACAACCGTTTCACCGAGGCGATCGCGCTGCTGAACCGTGCTGCCGAGGACGCCCGCGACACGCCGCCGATCCTGGTGCAGACGCTGATGTCGCTGTCGCTGGCCCGCGGCATGGGATCTCACTCCGACGGTGCCGACCCCGCCGGCTGGGTGGAGGAGATGGTCGGCACCGCTCGCCGGGCGGTGACGCTGGCCGAGGAACTCGGTGACCCGTCGATGACCTCGCAGGCGCTGACGATGTGGGTACACACCAGGTTCATCCACGGTTACGGCGTGGACGAGGACAGTCTGGCGCGTGCGGTCGCACTGGAGTGTGTCGACGACGACGTGCCGACGGCCTTCAGCGCCGGCGTCATCCAGGCGATGGTCTCAGCGTGGACAGGAGACCTCGCCGTGGCCCGCAGACAGTTGTCGGCAGTGCGTCAACGCTGTCTGCAGCGAGGCGACGACCGCAACATGATGGGAGTCGCCGCCTACCACGCCCTGATCGACATGTGGAGCGGGAACCTCAGTGAGGCAATGGGTTCCGCACAGGAAGCGGTCGAACGTGCGCAACAACTCGGCGGCAGCCACGTCGAGGTGATCCCACTGACCGTCCGGGCGGCGGTTGCGGCCTACCAGGGGCACGAGTCCGCCGCCCGCGCGGACTGTGCTGCGGTGATGCAGGCGGTCGCGGAATCCGGCGCGACGCGGATGGCCGACTGGCCGCGGATGACCCTGGGATTCCTCGAGGTCTCGCGTGGCGACTACGCCGTAGCGGCGTCGGCGCTGCAGCCCCTGGTAGACCGCTTACCTCAGGTCCCCGGTATCGAGTTGATGCACGGCTGGTTCCTTCCCGACGCCGCCGAGGCCATGGTGGCCCTCGGCCGACTGGACGACGCCGAGGACGTGATCACGCTGCTGGAGACGCACGGCCGGCGGTTGGACCGCGCCTGGATGCTGGCCAGCGGTGCCAGATGCCGGGCAATGCTGTTGGCTGCGAACGGATCTCTCGACGAGGCGCTCGCCAAGACCGAGGAGGCGATGGCCGAGCACGAGCGGCTGCCCATGCCGTTCGAGCACCGCCGATCTCAGCTGTTGCTGGGTCAGCTGCAGCGGCGCAGACGTGCAAAAGACGCCGCCGGAAGGACACTTCGGGAGGCACTCGAGGCGTTCGAGGCGATGGGGGCGACGCTGTGGGCACAGCGGGTGCGCGCCGAACTGGCCCGTACCAACGCCGGTCGCAGCGCCGAATCCCCGCTGACGCCGTCCGAGCAGCGCGTCGCCGAACTGGCCGCGTCCGGCCTGCGGAACCGCGACATCGCCGCGCAGTTGTTCATCAGCCTCAAGACGGTGGAACACAATCTGAGCCGGGTGTACTCCAAGCTCGGTATCCGGACCCGGGCCGAATTGGGGCGGCGGCTGGACCGGATGCGGTAGCAGCGTTCAGGATTCAGTGCGAGCCGGGCTCAGCGAGAAATGCGCCTTTGCCGCGCACCCGGAGAGCCGCCAGGCCGGCCCGGGCCAATTGACCCGTGGGTTTCAGTGCGCCTGCGGTGGTCAGCCGGAACGGGGGTCTGGCGGTCTTGCGACCGAGCCGGAACAGCACCCGGTCCAGCTGGCGGAACGGCCACAGGATCCGGGGCTCGGCGAGATCGTGGATCGTGCAACGGGAATGGGGCGAACCCGTGGCTTCGAGGATGCCGTTGACGGCGGCGCGGGCGGCTTCGTTGGCCGCCTCCATCGTCGCGAGATCGGTTTTGGTGCGGACGAAGTCGGCGGCCAGGAACAGGTTCGGGATGGCGGTGACCGCGTCCGGCCGGTGAGCCCACGAGCACTTCACGTTGATCAGCAGTGGTTCGGCGTTGGTCGCCTTGCCGGGGTTGGGGAACTCGATCGCAGGGTCGAGGAACCACGACAGCACGTTCGATTCGTCCAGGCGCCCGTCATCGATGTGCCGGACCAGCTGAGCCCAGACCTCCTGCCGGATCTCCTCCTTCGTGCACGCCGACGCGACCTTCCCGGTCACCGGGCCGGGCACGTCCCAGGCCGACACGTCCACCGAGAGAATGCCCTCGACCCGGCCGTCGCCGCGCTGCGTCAGATCGATGTCGGGCCAGAACTGCTTCTGTGAGATCGCGGTCAGCGCCCACTCGGAGTCGATGAAGATCGCGTGGCCGTGCTCGAGTGGCTCGTCGGTGTCCAAATAGAACATCACCCCGTTCATCCAGTCGTACTCCAGGTGGCGGATCAGCCCGAGCCGCGGGTCCGCCGAACGCATCGACCGCGACACGAGGTCGCAGAATCTCTCAACCGGTAGTGCCGCGATGTAGTGGTCCGCCTCGATGCGGCGGTCACCGTCCGGGGCCACAATGGTGACCCCGGTGATGAGACCCGCTTCGCAGTGGATGCCGGCGACGGTGCACTCGGGCTGCAAGGTGACGCCCAGGCTTTGGAGGTGCTCCAGCCAAGGGTCGATCCACACCTCACTGGTCGGCCCGTCGAGGACGTTGTCGAGGCGCCCGTCGAGGCGCAGCATGTCGTAGATCAGTTGGCAGAGAATGGTTCCGCCGGTCCGTGCGGACATCTCCTCGGCTTTGGCGGCCACCAGGGTGCGCGTCATCCCGGTGGCGAGGAACTTCTTGTAGGCATCGGACTTGTGCTCCGCCTCGACGAAGTCCCACCAGCTCATCGCTTCGAACTCGGCGAGCCGCCGTTCGTCACACGACGTCATCATCGTCAGAATCCGGTCGACGAAGACGGCCAGCTCGTGGAGCGGGATGCCCACCTGCGACGTCAGGTCACGAAGGAAGCGCAGTCCATCGGCGAGCTCGGCGAGCGAACCGGGAACCTTGATCGGGGCGACGAGCTCACTGCGCCCGTCCCCCTGCGCCATCAGGATCTCGCTGCACGGCGTCAGGTGGTCGTAGACGGTTCCCTTGCCACCGGGGATGTTCTTCATCGTGTCGGTGATGTGGCGGTAGAAGCCGGGGAAGAACCGGAACCCGTGCTCGGCCGGGAGATCGGTGCGTCCATCCGTCCCCGATCCCGGGACCGGCATGGAACGGGCCTTGCCGCCGAAGACGTCCCGGGCCTCGTAGACGGTCACCTCGAAGCCGCGCTGCGCGAGTTCCTGCGCTGCGCTCAGACCGCCGACGCCCCCACCGAGTATCGCCACCGAGGTCATGGGCCGACCTTAGCGACCCAGGCCCCGATGTCGCCGGTGAGCCGGTCGGGTGGCATCGAGGCACTGCCGCACGCGTCGGTGATGGCCTGTACCGATGCCGCCGTGAACAACCCGTAGACCACTTCGTCGGAGGGCACGGCGAACACCGCGACGAGCCGGACCGCTGCTCCCGCTTCCGACGTCGGCCCGGTTGCCGAGGTCAGTGCCGAAACCATGGCGCCGACGACCTCTTCGGTGAGATCCCCTCGGTACCACTCGGCCAGGTAGCCCGGCCCAAGTCCGCTCACACACATACCCGGCGAGGCTAGGCCGGACTCCGGCCACAGGAATCGGGGGTTACCCCCGCATCAGCGAAGAATCCTCACGCATCACGGCGATTGACCGCGACGACGGCGGTCACGAACACAGCGGCGACGACCGTGAGGAAGTAGCCCAGCGATCCGTCCGGGCCCCAGTGCATCGCGTAGCTGGGAAACAGCCATTGCACGTCCAGGAACTCGAAGACGTTGGCGAACGGCAGGTACGGCCCGATCTGCGGCCCCCTTCCGGGAAGGTTGCCCAGCAGTGGTTCGACGAGCAACGGCCACAGCAGCAGCACGGTGACCGCGCCTGCGGTGTGTCGCAACAGCACCGCGACGCCGACCCCGAGGACCGCCGCCGATGCCGCGTAGACCCCGACCGCGGCAGTCGTTCGCCACGCCGCCGCGTCGAGATCCACCCGGGCCACCAGGATCGACCCGAGAACCATCACGGCGCCGACTGAACCCGAGAACACCGCCGCCACAACAGCTTT
>NZ_JBAUJB010000017.1:0-1528 GCF_049683355.1 Mycobacterium sp. | reverse complement strand
GCAGGTACACACCTACACCAATACCACGTATCCCCTGATCAATCCCAGCAACACGCCCGAAATCGTGTGCCTACACAATTTCGTGGTTCGGCCGACCCCGCGAACCTCCTACCAGCACAAACGCGCGCCACTACTACCCCGATGGATGCCTACGAGCTCCGGAAGTCGGGTCTGCGATTGAAAGCGGTCGGCGAAGTTTCAATGGTGAGCTCACGGCGCTCGGCTATGCCGATCGCAGGCTGACGCTGCCGACATGTCTGAGCCCATTCATCGCGCGCGCTCGTCCACGTCCTCCGCGACGAAGAAGAAAGCCAAGGAGCTTCTCCGCCTGGCCGGAGAAGTCTTCGGAGAACTGGTCGACGCGACTCCCGAGGCCCCGGACATCCTCCTGCGCCGGCGAGCACCGGTCACCAGCCGAGACGAGATTGAAGATGCTGCCACTGAAGTGCGCGCGATCCTCGGCCAGGAAGAATCCGGGCCGATCCGGAATCTGACGGCTCTGGTGGAACGCGCGGGCGTCTGCCTCGTTCCGATCCCAAATTTGCCGGGCCTCGACGGGCTTTCCGCATGGGTGAACGGGGTGCCAGTGATGTGATAGGACTCGATCCTAATGTTCCCGGCGACCGTTTCCGGTTCAGCTTGGGCCACGAGTGCGGACATTTGGCGTTCCACGATCGACGCCACGACTCGGTCGAAAGCGAAGCCAACTTATTCGCAGGCGCTCTGCTGATTCCACCCGATGACTTCGACGCTGCGATGCCCGATAGGCCCAAGTTGTCCGATTTCATTGCGCTCAAGCAGACATGGGGGGTGTCGGTCGCAGCGGTCATCTATCGCGCGCATGAACGCGGGCTCATCGACGACGCTCGGTACCGCGCTCTGCAGATCCAGATGTCAAAATGGCGTCGAAGCGAACCGGGCGGATTTCAACCTGTGACGGGCGTTCTTTTCTCGCGGCTCGTTGAGCTGCACGGTGGCACTCAGGACGTCGCAAAGCAGCTTGGGGTTAACCCGAAACACCTCGGCGAGGTGTTGAATTGGAACCATCTACGGTTGGCGTGAACGCCGCTCAGGCGGACGCACGTCGATGTCACGCACGTCGATGTCACGAACATCGTCGGCGCGTAACCGGATGGTCCTGATGTTTGCAGTCGGAGACACTCGAGCAGATTCAGCTCGCCATGGCGAATTGCCGGGGTGGAACGAAAAGTCGTGACCCCGTCCCTCCGGGTGTGCCGCTGACTGCGCGGTCCTTCGCAGTCGGGTACCGCAGCAGATACCACAGTAAGTTCGTTGCTCGCCAATCTTCACCAACACGCCCAACGCTATAGTCGCAGCTAGGGCCAATTTCTCGGTCATCAATCAGCGCGGGCGAACACAACAAACGCCCAGTTCAGAGGATTTTAAGTCCGCTGCCTCTGCCAATTGGGCTATGGGGGCGTCACCAACGCGCTGATCCTAAAGACTTCGCGTGTGCGACGCCCCGACAACCCCGCAACGCGCCGCTCCTGCGACGCACCATGTCAAC
>NZ_JBAUJB010000016.1:0-24563 GCF_049683355.1 Mycobacterium sp. | reverse complement strand
GTGCCGTCCTCGAGCTCGACCTCCACGCGCTGCTCACAGCTCTGCGGGTCGAAGCGGGTGGGATCCTCGAGCCGGTAGTACCCCGACAGCAACTTCCGCGCCTGCTCGAGCAGCTCGGCGTGCAACGTCGGATCGATGTCGGTGGCCACCGAGGGCCGTTCGGCGACCACCCGCTCCCACGCCGGCGTCACCAGCGCCGCCGCCGTCTCGGGCACCCGGTGTGCGGCCGGCAGGGCGTACAGCTGCTCGAGCGCGGCATGCACCACCGACCCGCGCACCTGCGCGGTGGACGACGGCTCCGGCAGCCGGTCGATGGCGCGGAAGCGGTACAGCAGCGGACACTGCTTGAAGTCGCTCGCCCGCGACGGAGACAGCGCCGGCCGCCGTACCGGCCGTTCCGTCTGCTCGCTCATGAACCCAGCCTATGACCGGGCCACGACAAATCCGGGCAACCCCGGCCGCCTCCGCCGGCGCGTCTACTGGCAGGGTGATCAGCTGTGCCAAGAACGGGTCCATTCGCCGTCGGTGATCGCGTGCAGCTCACCGACGCGAAAGGCAGGCGCTACACGATGGTGCTCAAGCCCGACGGCGAGTTCCACACCCATCGGGGCATCATCGACCTCGGAGCGGTGGTGGGGCTGCCGGAAGGCAGCGTCGTGCGCTCCACCAACGGTGACCAGTTCCTGGTGTTGCGGCCGTTGCTGGTCGACTACGTGATGTCGATGCCGCGGGGGGCCCAGGTCGTCTACCCGAAGGACGCGGCCCAGATCGTCCACGAAGGCGACATCTTCCCCGGGGCCAGGGTGCTCGAAGCCGGTGCGGGTTCAGGAGCGTTGACGTGCTCGCTGTTGCGAGCCGTCGGGCCGCAGGGGCAGGTGACCTCCTATGAATTGCGGGACGACCACGCCGAGCACGCCGTGCGCAACGTCACGACGTTCTTCGGTGAGCAACCGCCGAACTGGGACCTGGTGATCGCCGACCTCGGCGCCTACACCGGACCCGAGGTCGATCGGGTGGTCCTGGACATGCTCGCGCCGTGGGACGTGCTCGACGCGGTCGCCAACGCGTTGGTCGCCGGCGGGGTGCTGATCATCTACGTGGCCACGGTGACACAGCTGTCCAAGACCGTGGAGGCGTTGCGCGAACAACAGTGCTGGACCGAACCACGGTCCTGGGAGAGCATGCAGCGTGGCTGGCACGTGGTCGGTCTGGCGGTCCGCCCGGAGCACACCATGCGGGGCCACACCGCGTTTCTGATCAGCGCCCGGAAGCTGGCGCCGGGCGCCGTCGCCCCGGTGCCGGTGCGCAAGAAACGCCTCACCTAGTCGTCGTCGGTGCTTCGCCTCAGCCCCCGCCGGACCGACAGGAGCTCGATCTCGGGGCGCGCGGCCACCAGCCGTTCGGCTGCGTCGAGAACATCCACCACATGGGCGCGATTGGCGGCCGCCAGCGCGATTCCGACCCCGGCCCGCCGGTGCAGGTCCCGCGAGCCCGTCTCCGCGGCCGATACCGAGAACCTGCGTGCCAGCTCGGCGATCAACGGCCGGATGACCGACCGTTTCTGCTTGAGCGATCGCACATCGCCGAGCAGGTTGTCGAACTCCAGCCAGCCGATCCACATCCCGGTCAGCGCGTCGGCGTCGGTGTCGGCGGCGCCGGCGAGGGTGGGGCAGGTGGTGCCGGGGGCGCGCTTTCCTGGCCGTCCAACGCAAGCAGCTGCTCAGCGGTCTGGCGGGTCAGCTGCCAGGAGCCGTCGGACCGGGCGAACTCCATCGGGTAGGCGAACTCGCCACCCTCTGGACCCGCCGTGCGCACCACCACGGTCGCGACGACGTTGCCGGGGTCCGATTGTGACCAGGCGAGGTCGCGCGTCTCGAACGCCAGCGGCAAGGCGGCGTTGTCCCGTAGAGCGATGCCGAATCGGTCGAGGGCGGCAGCCTCGTCGGTTGAGCCGTCCTCGATGAGGGCCACCTTCTGGTCGCCGGGAACCACCGGGTCGGACAGCCTGCTCATCACGTCGATCAGCGCCGACGCCGGAGGCAGCGGTGGCCCGCCCGGCGCCGGGGCGACCGGCGGCGGCATCCCGACCGACGGTGCGGGTGAGGTTTCCACCGTCGGTGACGCCGCGGGCGGGGCCGGCTGGCTACACCCGCTCAGTCCGAGCGCCGCCACGATCGTGGCGGCGCTGCAGACTGCAACGGTGCGACGCACCCGTGTCACGAATCGGTAAGGATCAGCCTACCGACGTGACCAGGGCGAGCGCCGACTGCTTCGAGATCTGCCAACCGGTCGGGCTCGGGCCCGCCACGAACGTCAACGGCTGGGTCGCGACCACACCGGACGGGGCCGTCGCGGTGACGTTCGCCGTCGCCACGGGTCCGTTCTGGTCGATCCCGTCGATCGAGAAGCTGAGAGGGAAGTACCCCTTGGCCGCGGCGTTGTTGTAGGCGCGGTCAGCGGTGATGCCCTCGATCCGGCCGATCCCACCCTGGATGTAGCTGGCCTTGGATCCGGAGAAAGAGCCTGGTCCGGACAGCGCGGTCAGCGTCGAGAGCAGCGGTCCCTGCAGATCGGGTGCCGGCGCGGCAGGTAGCGGCACGTCGAAGACGACCGGCTGCACCGTGGGCTGTGCGGGGGCGCCGGGAGTCCCGGTGCCGCCTGCAACAAGGGTCACACCCGCCGCCGCAGCACCCACTACAACGGCTGCTGCTGCCCCAGCTGTCAAGCTGGTAACGAGGGTTTTCAGGGTCACGGCTGTCCTTCCGTTCGGCCGAACTGATCATCAAAGGCTAACAGTGTTGCTGGTGTGGCGAATTCCTAGAGCACACACAAAGACTGAATCGCCGGTAGCGTTGAAGTTGTTACCGCGCCAACATCCGGTGTGGGAAAGGAGCTCAAGCATGAATGAGTCCGAGCGTTCTGAGGGTTTGTCCCCAGAGGATGCAGCAGAACTTGAGAACCTTCGCCGCGAGGCTGCGCTGCTCCGCGAGCAGTTGGAGAACGCCGTAGGCCCACAGAGCGGGCTGCGCAGTGCGCGCGATGTGCACCAGCTCGAGGCGCGCATCGATTCGCTGGCCGCCCGGAACGCCAAGCTGATGGACACCCTGAAGGAGGCGCGTCAGCAGTTGCTGGCGCTGCGCGAGGAGGTCGACCGGCTCGGCCAGCCGCCCAGCGGCTACGGCGTGCTGCTCGCCGTGCAGGAGGACGACACGGTCGACGTGTTCACCTCGGGCCGCAAGATGCGCCTGACGTGCTCGCCGAACATCGACACCAAGGAACTCAAGCAGGGTCAGACGGTTCGTCTCAACGAAGCGCTGACCGTGGTGGAAGCAGGTCACTTCGAGTCCGTCGGGGAGATCAGCACCCTGCGGGAGATCCTCTCCGACGGCTATCGGGCCCTGGTGGTCGGCCACGCCGACGAGGAGCGGATCGTCTGGCTCGCCGAGCCCCTGGTCGCGGCCGAGCACCTGCCCGACGGCTACGACGACGACGTGCTCGGCGACGACCGGCCGCGCAAGCTGCGCCCCGGTGACTCCCTTCTGGTCGACACCAAGGCCGGGTATGCGTTCGAGCGCATCCCCAAGGCCGAGGTCGAGGACCTGGTGCTCGAAGAGGTTCCCGACGTCAGCTACAACGACATCGGCGGCCTCGGCCGCCAGATCGAGCAGATCCGCGACGCGGTGGAGCTGCCGTTTCTGCACAAGGAGCTCTACCGGGAGTATTCACTGCGCCCGCCCAAGGGCGTGCTGCTCTACGGTCCGCCCGGATGCGGCAAGACCCTGATCGCCAAGGCCGTGGCCAACTCGCTGGCCAAGAAGATGGCCGAGGTGCGCGGCGACGACGCCCGTGAGGCCAAGTCGTACTTCCTCAACATCAAGGGCCCCGAGCTGCTGAACAAATTCGTCGGCGAGACCGAGCGTCACATCCGGCTGATCTTCCAGCGGGCACGCGAGAAGGCCTCCGAGGGCACTCCGGTCATCGTGTTCTTCGACGAGATGGACTCCATCTTCCGCACCCGCGGCACCGGAGTGAGCTCCGATGTCGAGACCACCGTCGTCCCGCAGCTGCTCAGCGAGATCGACGGCGTGGAGGGGTTGGAGAACGTCATCGTGATCGGCGCGTCGAACCGCGAGGACATGATCGACCCGGCGATCCTGCGGCCCGGCCGCCTGGACGTCAAGATCAAGATAGAGCGGCCCGACGCCGAGTCGGCGCAGGACATCTTCAGCAAGTACCTCACCGAGGAACTGCCGATCAACGACGACGATCTGGCCGAGTTCAGCGGCGATCGCAGCCTGACCATCAAGGCGATGATCGAGAAGGTCGTCGACCGGATGTACGCCGAGATCGACGACAACCGGTTCCTGGAGGTCACCTACGCCAACGGTGACAAGGAAGTCATGTACTTCAAGGACTTCAACTCCGGGGCGATGATCCAGAACGTCGTCGACCGGGCGAAGAAGAACGCGATTAAGTCGGTGCTCGAGACCGGTCAGCGTGGGCTGCGGATCCAACACCTGCTCGACTCGATCGTCGACGAGTTCGCCGAGAACGAGGACCTGCCCAACACCACCAACCCGGACGACTGGGCCCGGATCTCGGGCAAGAAGGGCGAGCGGATCGTCTACATCCGCACCCTCGTCACGGGCAAGTCGTCGAGTGCCAGCCGGGCCATCGACACCGAGTCGAACCTCGGCCAGTACCTCTAGGTACCGGTCGACGCCAGCGAGTAGCTGTTGGTCAGGTCGTCCTGGAGCACCTGGGCGGCCTGACTGGTGGTGTCGATCCGTAGCTCGTCGTCGAGCACGCGGGTTCGGTACGACCAGCCTTCGGGCGGTCTGAGCCGGGCGCCGAGCCCGGCCAGGTCCTCGTAGCGCAGCGTGGGGTCGACGACCTGGCTCCAGGTCTGCATCACCCAGGTCCGGCCCTGCGGGTCGACGAGCTCGAACACAGGACGACCGGCGTCGAAGACGAACACGGCGTTGCGGGTGACCGTGTTGGCGAGATAGGGCGCGGGGTTCATCGATGTCAACGCGACGGTGGCCTGTCGGATCATGTCGATCCCGCCGAAGGTCGCCGTCTCCCGCTGTCCGCCGGTGTCCTTGACGATGTCGTCCATCAGCCAGTACCGGGGACCGTTGAGCAGCGCCGCCGTCGCGCCGTGCTCCTCGGCCAAGGCGCCGGCGTCGAGTTGCGACCACAGGTCGGGCGGGCAGTCGTTGAGGCCGAACGTGTTGTAGACGACCGCCTGCGGCCCCTCTCCGGCGTTCGTGCCGACGGTCACCAGTAAGACCTCGCCGTAGCGCTTGCCCCGCAGCCCGCTCATTCGAGTGAATCTAGTGCGTGCGGCGGCCGATCCGGCGGGCATCACACCGCCGAGATTGAGCAATTTTTCCCATCATCGCCGGGCCCTTCGAGCAGTATTCTCGAGCAGTGACATCACCACGACCGTTGCTGGCCCTGCTGATGGTGGCCCCGGTGGTCGCAGGATGCCAGTTCTCCTTCTCCGCCGGCGGCCCGGACTACGAGAAGCTCGAGACCGCCATCGCCGACGAGCTCAACACCCAGTACTCCGCCATCGACCGGCAGGTCGACACTGTCGAGTGCCCCCGCCCGTCGGAGTCGCCGAAGGCGGGATCCAGCTTCAACTGCGTCGCCGACCTCGAGGGCAACGATGTTCGGGTCGAGGTGAAGTTCACCGACGACGACTACAACGTCGACTTCGCCACCCTCGATGTGGTCTACGACCTCGCCGAGACGAGCAAGGGCTGTCCGAGGACGTCTCGCAGGACTACGGCTTCGAGGTCACGGTGCAATGCGGTGAAGGGCTCAAGGTGGTGGCTGTCGGGGAGTCGTTCGAATGCGAGGCAGCCGATCCGCGAGGAGACACCCGGCCGGTCAGGGTGACCGCCGGAGGCCCGGACGGCCAGGACACCTGGGAAGTGGTCGGCGGGAGCTGAGCCGCGTCCTCGCCGCCTGATCTGGGATAGCCTGCCTGCCAATGGCAGGCTTGGCGTGGCGCACAGAGCTCGGCAGCCGGTTGACGCGTGCGTGGGCCCAGACCCGCCACGGCGGTGGCGAGGTCCATGTCCTGCTGGGTGACGCCGGGATGGGCAAGTCCAGCGCGCTGTCCTGGCTGGCCGGCCAGATCGGGCCCGCGGCGCGCGTGCTCACCTGTCGCGGAGGCGAGTTGGGAACCCCGATGGCCACCGCGGTGGAGATCGCGACACTGTTGCCGGTTCCGGACTCCGCCGGTTGGAGTTCAGCGGACCCCGACCCGATGCGGGCCGCCGACGTGCTCTGCTCCGGACTGGAGAATGCGACCGACGTCGCACTGCTCGTCGACGACATCCATGACGCCGATCCGTCGAGCCGCACCGCACTGAACCTGGCTCTGCGCCGCGCAGTGCTCAGCGGCGCGTTGGTGGTCGTCACCGGCCGCCGCGTCCGGGCGACATCTGCCTTCGCCGAAGGTTTCTGCACCCACGAACTGCGTGGGCTGGCGCCCGAGGACGCGATGGAGATCCTCGGTTCGGCCACCGACGCCCCGATTCACCCGTCGGTCGCCCGGCGGCTGATCGATGTGGCCTCGGGTAATCCGCTTGCCCTCGGGGAACTGCCCCAGGCGCTGTCGCCGGACCAGTTGAGTGGCGTACAGCCACTGCCGCAGGAGATCCCACTCGCCGGAAACCTGGCCGCCGTCTTCACCCGGCAGCTGCCACCTGCCGGCAGCCCGGCGCGCGAACTGCTCGACCGAGTTGCGGTGTCCTCGGACGGTTCCTGGGCGGCCCTCGTCGAGTCCGAATCCCCGAGTGCGCAAGCGGCTCTCGGCGAGCTGGAGAACCTCGGGCTGGTCCGGCTGTCCCACGGGCGGCTGAGTCTGCGCCACCCGTTGTTGCGCAGCGCGGTTCTCGGCGGGATGTCAGAGCCGCGACGGCGGACGCTCAACGCCGAGTTCGCGGCGAACCCGGCGGTGCCCGACGAAGTCCGGCTGGCCCACCGCGCGCAGGGCACGATCGGACCGGACGAGACGCTCACCGATGCTCTCGTCGAGGCCGCCAAGGGGATGCGGGCCGGGCGCGGGATCGAGGCCGCCGCCGGGATGCTCGACCTCGCCGCGGGAATGACGGGTAGCGATTCGCGCCGGGGCCGGGTGCGCCTGGAGGCCGCCGAACTGCTCGGGGCGGCGGGTGAGGCCGAGGCTGCCCGGCACCGCCTCGAGACGGTCCTGGCCGATCCGGCCTGCAGCGGGCTGTACGTGGCCGCCGCGCTGACACTGGCGACCCTCGAAGCGCTGGACGGCGCCCCCGCGGTGGCCCACCAACGGCTCACGGAGTGCCTTGCGGTCGCCACGCCGGAACAGGCCGGCGCCGTGCTCGCCCGGATGGCCATCCCGCTGGGGATGCTCGGTCTGGTCGCGCAGATCGTCGAGACCGCTCAGGCCGCCGTCGAACAGACCGAACCGGGATCGGTGGAATCCGACGTGGCGACGGTGGTCCTGGCCCATGCCGCCAGCGCGTGGGACGAAGGTCGAGCCGACGAGCTCGCCGGCACGCTGGACACCCTCGACCTGATGGCTGCGATCCGCCATGACCCGTTGGTCGGCCTGCACGTCGGCAGGGCGATGTCCATCGCGGAGCGATACGACGCCGGCGTGGCCCTGTTGACCGGGTTGATCGGAGCGCTCCGGCCCGAAGGCGCGCGGGCTTCCCTGGCGATGGCCTACGGCGCCCTCGGTGAAACTCATGTCCGGGCTTCACGATTCGACGACGCGCTGGTGTGTCTCGACGAGGCCGTGGCGCTCTGTCTGGCCACCGGGCAACGGGCGTTTGCGCCGTTCTGGCTGTCCCTGCGGGCCCGCGTGGCGGCGATCCGGGGTGACGACGAGGCGGCGGCCGCCGACCTGGCACTCGGTTTCGCGATCTCCGATGAACAGTCGACCTTCGGGGCGCGCTACTTCCTGCTCGCCAACGCGGGGTTGGCCGCGCTCAGTGAGTGCAGGTACCACGACGTCGTCGGGCATCTGGGCGAATGCTGGGCGTTCGAGCAGGTGGCAGGTATGTTGGCGCCGCAACTGGCGCGGTGGCACGTCGACCTGGTCGAGGCTCATGTCGCTTTGGGACGCCCAGGCGACGCCGAGCCGGTCGTCGATCACCTCGTCGCAGTCGCCGCCACTCCCGGGGTCAGCCGATGGACCAGGGCGACGGCTCGCCGGGCAAGGGCGATGGTGTGCGCGCAGGCGGACCCGCAGCAGGCGCTGCAACTGCTCGACGAGGCCGTCGCCCTCTTCGACGTCGAGGCTGACGCGTTCGACCGCGCCCGCGCGTTGATGGACAGGGCCGCGGTGTCCACCGACAGAGCCGAGCGCGAGCGGGCCCGTACCGAAGCTCTCTACGGGTTCCGCCGCATCGGCGCCTCGTCGTGGGCTGCGCGACTGCAACCGGCAACCCATTCCGAGGAGGAGATCGGCAGGCTGACCGACTCCGAGCGCCGGATCCTCGAGGAGGTCGCGCGCGGGCTCACGAACCAGCAGATCGCCAGGAGGCTGCATCTGAGTGCCAAGACTGTCGCCAACCATCTGTATCGCGCCTACCGCAAGCTCGGGGTGTCCTCACGTACCGAGGCGACCCGCCACATGCTGCTGTCCGAAGGGCGTTGGGATCAGGGGCGTTCGAGCTCCAGGTAGGCGTCGCGGCCGGCGAGGCTCACCGCGACGTCGGCGATGAGCGGTTCGAAGAAACGTTGCCGGTAGAGCGGGTCGACGCTGGTGCTCACGGTGAAATACAGGCCGGAGAGCACCGCGACGAACAGCGAGGTGTGCACGACGGTCTGGGGGATCGGAACGTGGATGCCGAACCACGTTCCCGCACAGGGGGGTACGCCGACCGCACACGCCTGCTCACCGGACCACAGCACCGTGACGTCGTCGGGGATGGCGATCATCCCCAGGGTCAGGAAGAACACGAACAGACCCGCGGTGAACAGCACGACCTGGATGGCCTGGGAGACGACCATGACGGCCACCACGTTCACCTGCTCCGCCAACGACAGCGGGGTTCTGGCGGGGGGAGTGCGGGCGTGGCCGGCCAACGGAGTTGCGGCGAGCAGTGTCGCGGGATCCGACGGCCCCGACCGATCTTCACGTAGGGCGTTGACCTCGTCGCGGATGGTGGCGACCATGAACGCCAGCGCCACCACGGCGAGGAAACCGACTGTCTGCCAGAGTCGTTCCCGCGTCAATCGGGCAGCCAGTTGCCAGAGTTCGCCGGTGAAGTACACGACCACGGTCAACATCAGCAGCGGCAGCGCCCGGCTCATCAGCGTTCCCAGAGCGCCCAGCTGGACCCACGCGAACCGGAACGCCCACAACAGGATCGAACCGAAGCCCAGGTAGGTGAACCAGACCGCCAGTAACGACACCACCAGGAACGCGGGTACCTCGGCCAGCGCCGCCGCCGACCATCCGGAGGCGACCACCGGCATCAGCAGCACAAAAACCGCCATCACTGCCAGCGCTGCGGTCCGCCTGCCGGCCTCCGACGCGGTCGTGCCGCGCTCGTGCAGCACATGCAGCGCAAACGGGGCGCCGGCCAGCACCGCGGCGATGGCTCCCAGTCGAACGATGTAGCCGTAGTCGGGATCGTCTCCGGTCCAGTCGGCGAGCAGCATCGTCACGGCGGTCAACGCGCCCACCCCTGCCACCATCGGCGCCGAGCGAGCGATCAGCGCACGTGAGCGCACCCGCCGGGTGAGGACCAACGGCAGTCCGCGGTGCAGGAACCAGTCGTGGATCCGGCGCAGTGCCACCTCGGGTGCGCTCACCGCGCCGCCGTCGCGGCGCGGTAGCGGTCCCGGGCCACCAGGGTGAGCCGCAGGTCGTCGATCAGCGGATCGAGGTACTGCTGCCGGTACTCCTTGTCGCTTACGGCCCGCGCGGCCAGGTACATGAAAGTCAACGCGGTCAGGAACATCGTGACCTGGATCAGTGCGTCGGGTATCGGCAGCGTCATCCACAGGAAATCGCCGTCGGTCGATCCGCCCCGGGTCAAGGCCGCCAACATCTCCGGGCTCACCAGGAGCAGCCCGAGCATAAGGAACAGCAGCCCGGTCACCACCGCGACGGTGAGTACCTGGACGATCTGGGACAGCGCCAGCACGAACACCACATTGATCCGTTCCGGCTTGGACAACGCGACCCGGCGGGGCCGGTCGGGCAGTGTCTCGAACGGCGTCCCGGTCAGTTTTGCGGCGTCCTCGGGTTGCTTGGCGTCCGGTTGCAGGATCGGGCGGACCCGACTCAGCGTGCCGGACACCAGGAAAGCCGCGGCGATGAGAAACAGGAACAGCAGTGCCATCCACAACCGGCCACGGCTGACGGTGGAGGCCATCGTCCAGACGGGTCCGTTGAAGAACACCAACACGGTCAGCAGCATCACCGGCAGCGCACGCAGCAGCATGCTGCCCACCGAGGCGAGGTTGGCCCCCGTCACCCGCGCGGCCCAACCCAGAATCGAACCCACGCCCGTTGCGGTGCAGAGCAATATCAGCGCGATGACCACCAGTTCGGCGATCACGTCGACGATGACGAAGGAGCTCGGTCCGCCGAACACCGTGGCCAGCGCGGCCACCACCATCGCCGCGGCCGACACGGCGCCGCGCAGCCGCGGATCCTCCGCCCGCGAGACCAGCCAGCCCACCAGCACCGCCGCCGGGAGCACCAGCACCACCAGCCCGAGCACAAACCACTCCGTCCGCGTCGGGGAGCCGTCGATGTCGATGGTGTGTTGCCCGGTGACGGCGACGACCAGAATCGAGAACCCCAGCATCACCGCGAACGCCGCGAACGCCGGAGCCGAGCGCGTCCAGATCCGCCGTACCAAGGTGCCGGGGCGCAGCACGGCCGGTAGGCCGTGCTGCAGGAACCAGCGTTCGACGGCCAGGCGTTGCTCGGAGGTCGGACTCATCGTCGGCCAATCTCATCACGGCGCCCGCCCGCCCGCCCGCATTCCGCGCGGCCTCGTGACCTCGCCTGCAACCCTGACCTCTACGCTGGGCGGTATGCAACGGATCATCGGAACGGAGGTCGAGTACGGCATCTCTTCGCCGTCCGACCCGACCGCGAATCCGATCCTGACTTCCACCCAGGCGGTGCTGGCGTACGCGGCGGCCGCGGGCATCCAGCGCGCCAAGCGCACCCGGTGGGACTACGAGGTGGAATCCCCGCTGCGGGACGCACGCGGTTTCGACCTCAGCCGGGCGTCGGGCCCGCCGCCTGTCGTGGACGCCGACGAGGTCGGCGCCGCCAACATGATCCTGACCAACGGTGCGCGGCTCTACGTCGACCACGCCCACCCCGAGTACTCCGCGCCCGAGTGCACCGACCCGATGGACGCGGTGATCTGGGACAAAGCCGGGGAACGCGTGATGGAGGCCGCCGCGCGCCACGTCGCCAGCGTCCCCGGCGCGGCCCGGCTGCAGCTCTACAAGAACAACATCGACAACAAGGGCGCGTCCTACGGTTCGCACGAGAACTATCTGATGTCTCGCCAGACGCCGTTCTCGGCGATCATCGCGGGCCTGACGCCGTTTCTGGTGTCCCGCCAGGTGGTCACCGGGTCGGGCAGGGTCGGGATCGGGCCCTCGGGTGACGAGCCCGGCTTCCAGCTCTCCCAGCGCGCCGACTACATCGAGGTCGAGGTCGGCCTCGAGACCACGCTCAAGCGCGGCATCATCAACACCCGCGACGAGCCCCACGCCGACGCCGACAAGTACCGGCGGCTGCACGTCATCATCGGCGACGCGAACCTGGCCGAGACATCCACCTATCTGAAGGTCGGCGCGACCGCACTGGTGCTCGACCTGATCGAGGAGGGATTCGACCTCACCGATCTCGCGCTGGCCCGCCCGGTGCACGCCGTCCACGTCATCAGCCGAGACCCGTCGTTGCGGGCCACAGTGGCCCTGGCCGACGGCCGCGAACTCACCGCGCTGGCGTTGCAGCGGATCTATCTCGACCGGGTCGCCAAACTGGTCGACAGCCGCGACCCCGATCCGCGGGCCTCCCACGTCGTCGAAACCTGGGCCAAGGTCCTCGATCTGCTCGAGCGTGATCCGCTGGAGTGCGCCGACCTGCTGGACTGGCCGGCCAAGCTGCGGCTGCTCGAAGGTTTCCGCCAACGGGAGAACCTCGGCTGGTCGGCCCCCCGGCTGCACCTGGTGGATCTGCAGTACTCCGACGTGCGCCTGGACAAGGGGTTGTACAACCGCCTCGTGGCAAGGGGCTCGATGCAGCGGTTGGTCACCGAGCAGCAGGTGCTCGACGCCGTCGACAACCCGCCGACCGACACCCGTGCCTACTTCCGGGGGGAGTGCCTGCGCCGGTTCGGGGCCGACATCGCCGCCGCCAGCTGGGACTCGGTGATCTTCGACCTCGGCGGGGATTCGCTGGTGCGGATTCCGACGCTGGAGCCGCTGCGGGGCAGCAAGGCCCATGTCGGAGCCCTGCTCGACTCGGTCAACAGCGCAGTCGAACTCGTGGAGCAGCTCACGACCAGCTGATCGGACTATCCCCAGCAATCTCGCTGCCGACCGGTAGTGTGGTGGATTCAGACATACGCAGGAGGCAGCGATGGCCCAGGAGCAGACCAAGCGGGGTGGCGGCGGAGGCGATGACGACGACCCCGCCGGCAGCACGGGCGCCGGCCAGGAGCGCCGCGAGAAGCTCGCCGAGGAGACCGACGACCTGCTCGACGAGATCGACGATGTTCTCGAGGAGAACGCCGAGGACTTCGTCCGCGCCTATGTCCAGAAGGGCGGCCAGTGACCTGGCCGCACCGCGAACAATCATTGCCCGGAGCTTTTGACGCCTTGCCGCACGTGATGTCCCATGGTGGTGTGAACCTGTCCTCGTTCTCCGACTTCCTGCGTCACCAGGCGCCACATCTGCTGCCCGGTTCCGGACCGACACCGACGGACGCGGTGCCCCACGGAACCACCATCGTCGCGTTGAAGTATCCCGGTGGCGTCGTGATGGCCGGTGATCGGCGCGCGACCCAGGGCCACATGATCGCCAGCCGCGACGTCCAGAAGGTCTACATCACCGACGAATACACCGTGACGGGCATCGCCGGGACGGCCGCGATCGCAGTGGAGTTCGCCCGGCTGTACGCGGTCGAACTCGAGCATTACGAGAAGATCGAAGGGGTGGCGCTGACATTCCCCGGCAAGGTGAACCGGTTGGCCACCATGGTTCGCGGCAACCTGGGCGCCGCGCTGCAGGGTTTCGTCGCGCTGCCGCTGCTGGCCGGATACGACCTCGATGACAAGAACCCCGAGGGCGCAGGCCGGATCGTGTCGTTCGACGCCGCCGGCGGATGGAACATCGAGGAGGAGGGCTACCAGTCGGTCGGCTCCGGCTCGATCTTCGCCAAGTCCTCGATGAAGAAGCTCTACTCGCAGGTCACCGACGCGGACTCCGCGCTGCGGGTGGCGATCGAGGCGCTCTACGACGCCGCCGACGACGACTCCGCGACCGGTGGGCCCGACCTGGTGCGGGGGATCTACCCGACCGCCGTGGCCATCGATGCCGAAGGCGCCGCCGATGTGTCCGAGCAGCAGATCGCCGCGGTGTGCCGACAGATCATCGAGAGTCGTTCGCGGGCAGACACCTTCGGTCCCGACGCCGAGCCTCGAGGTGAGGATTCGTGAGCTTCCCCTATTTCATCTCGCCTGAGCAGGCGATGCGTGAGCGTTCGGAGCTGGCGCGCAAAGGCATCGCCCGCGGCCGCAGCGTCGTCGTGCTGGCCTACGCCGACGGTGTGCTGTTCGTCGCCGAGAACCCGTCGCGGTCTCTGCAGAAGGTCAGCGAACTCTACGACCGCGTCGGTTTCGCCGCCGTCGGCCGCTTCAACGAGTTCAACAACCTGCGCAGCGGCGGCATCCGGTTCGCCGACACCCAGGGTTATGCCTACTCGCGCCGTGATGTGACCGGTCGCCAGCTGGCCAACGTCTACGCCCAGACATTGGGAACGATCTTCACCGAGCAGGCCAAGCCGTACGAGGTGGAGCTGTGCGTGGCCGAG
Organism: Mycobacterium sp.; assembly: GCF_049683355.1. Classification (GTDB taxonomy): domain Bacteria; phylum Actinomycetota; class Actinomycetes; order Mycobacteriales; family Mycobacteriaceae; genus Mycobacterium. The sequence continues at coordinate 10,482 of NZ_JBAUJB010000016.1, read as the reverse complement.
GTCGCCCACTACGGCGAGACCAAAGCTCCTGAGCTGTACCGCATCACCTATGACGGTTCGATCGCCGACGAGCCTCACTTCGTCGTCATGGGTGGGGTCACCGAACCGATCGCCACCGCACTGAACGAGTCCTACACCGAGAACGCGAGCTTGTCCGACGCGGTGGCGATCGCCGTGGCGGCGCTCAGTGCCAGCGGCGACGGTGGCGAGCCTCGTGCCCTCGGGCCGGCCACGCTGGAGGTGGCCGTCCTGGAGGCCAATCGACCGAGGCGGGCGTTCCGCCGGATCACCGGCTCGGCACTGGAAGCGTTGCTGCCGCAGAGTGATTCGAGTGAGGCGAGCGAGTCGAAAGCGGACTCCCAGCCCTAACGGTTCCATCACCGCGAGCGTGCATTCCCCGTAGTCGCACATCCTGTGTGGCTACCGGGATTGCACGCTCGCGGCATTTCGCGATTCTTCCGGCGCGCCCATCTTGCGCAACAGGCGCAGAGGATGGATGATCTGTTGCGTATAGCGCACAACGTTGCGTACTACGCAACATCAAGATCGTGGATGTTGCCGTCGAGAATCTCTTTGCCGGAATGGAGTGGTCGGCCTATGCCCAAAATCGTGGTGATCGGTGCCGGAATCGTCGGTACCTCCCTCGCCGACGAGCTGACGGTGCGCGGCTGGACCGACGTGACCGTCGTGGACCGAGGGCCGCTGTTCGCCACCGGTGGTTCTACCTCGCACGCCCCAGGGCTGGTGTTCCAGACCAACCCGTCGAAGACCATGACCGCGTTCGCGAAGTACACGGTCGAGAAGTTCGGCTCACTGCGGCACCCCGATGGGTGGGCCTTCAACCCGGTCGGGGGCCTGGAGATCGCCACCACCGCCGAGCGGTGGGCTGACCTGCACCGAAAGGCGGGCCTGGCGCAGGCATGGGGGATCGACGGAAGGCTGGTCACACCGGGCGAGTGCGTCGCATTACATCCGCTGATCGACGGCGAGCGCATCCTGGGCGGCTTCCAAACCCCGGCCGACGGCCTGGCCAAGGCGCTGCGTGCCGCAGAGGCCCAGGCACATCGGGCCCAGGCCAGGGGAGCGACGTTTCGGCCGCACACCGAGGTGCTCGGCATCGTCGACAACGGCGCGCGCGTCACCGGGGTGCGCACCGCCGACGGCGTCATCGATGCCGACATCGTCGTCTGCGCGGCGGGGTTCTGGGGGGCGCAGCTCGCCCGCCAGGTCGGGTTGGTGCTGCCACTGGTGCCGATGGCGCACCAGTACGGCAGAACCGGGCAGATCGAGGCGTTGGTGGGGCGCAACACCGAACTGGCCGAAGCCGGCCTGCCGATCCTGCGCCACCAGGACCAGGACCTCTACTTCCGCGAGCACGTCGACCGCCTCGGCATCGGGTCCTACAGTCACCGGCCCATGCCCGTCGACATGTCCACGTTGTCGACCGAGACTGCGGGCGAACCGATGCCGTCGATGCTGCCGTTCACCGAGGAAGACTTCGCCCCGGCCTGGGCTGTCGCCGCCGAACTGATTCCCGCGCTTGAGGATTCGAAGCTCGACGAGGCGTTCAACGGCATCTTCTCGTTCACCCCGGACGGCTTCTCGATCATCGGCGAGCACCGCGAGCTGCCCGGGTTCTGGGTCGCCGAAGCGGTCTGGGTCACCCACTCGGCAGGTGTCGCGCGGGCAACGGCGGAGTGGATCATCGACGGCACGCCGTCGATCGACACCCACGAATGCGACCTGTACCGCTTCGAGGAGGTGGCGCGCAGCCCGTCGTACATCATGCAGACCAGCTCCCAGGCTTTCGTCGAGGTCTACGACGTCATCCATCCGCACCAGTACCGGAGCGAGCTGCGCGGACTTCGCACCAGTCCCTTCCACGCGCGTCAGACCGAGGCGGGAGCGTTCTTCTACGAAGGCGGCGGGTGGGAACGCCCGGCCTGGTACCAGGCCAACGACGAACTGGCGCGGCGACTGGTGGCCGACGGCCTGGTCCTTCCCGAACGCGACGAATGGGCCTCGAGGTTCTGGTCGCCGATCTCGGTCGCCGAAGCGCGCTGGACGCGTGAGCGCGTCGCCATGTACGACATGACGCCGCTGACCCGCTACGAGGTGAGCGGCCCCGGCGCCGCGGCGTTCCTGCAGAAGATGACCTCGAACAACGTCGACAAGAGTGTCGGGTCGGTCACCTACACGCTGCTCATCGACAGAAATGGCGGCATCCGAAGCGATCTCACGGTCGCACGGCTGGCGCCGGAGACATTCCAGGTCGGCGCGAACTCGCCGATGGACTTCGACTGGCTCAGTCGCCACCTGCCCCGGAACGTCACGCTACGCGACGTCACCGGCGCAACCTGCTGCATCGGGCTGTGGGGCCCTCGCGCCCGTGATGTGGTTACCGCACTGTGCCCCGACGACCTGTCCCACAACGGCTTCCGGTACTTCCGGGCGCTGCGAACCTTCCTCGACACCATCCCGGTGACCATGATGCGGGTGTCCTACGTCGGCGAACTCGGCTGGGAGATCTACACCAGCGCCGAATACGGCACGGCGCTGTGGGATCTGTTGACGCGGGCAGGCCACGAGCACGGAATCATCCCCGCCGGCCGGATCGCCTTCAACAGCCTGCGCATCGAAAAGGGTTACCGCAGCTGGGGAGCCGATATGACAGCCGAACACCAGCCTGCAGCCGCCGGGCTGGACTTCGCGGTGCGGATGGACAAAGACGCCGATTTCGTCGGCAGGGCCGCGCTGCAACAGCCGGCGATTCCGCGGTCGGTACTGCGCAGCATCGTGTTCGATGACGCGAACGCTGCCGTTCTCGGCAAGGAGCCGGTCTTCCTCGACGGTCGCTGTGTCGGCTACGTGACCAGCGCCGGGCACTCCGCGACGGTCGGACGCACCATCGCCTATGCGTACCTGCCGGCGGGCGTCGGCGTCGGCGCCACGGTCACCGTGGCCTACCGCGGGCTCACTCACGCCGCCGTCGTACACGCCGAACCGGTGGTCGACCCCGAGATGGCCCGGATCAAGAGGTAGCAGAGATGGGATACGACGTCATCGTCATCGGGCTCGGCGGCATGGGTAGCGCTGCCGCATACCACCTCGCGGCGCGCGGACAGCGCGTCCTCGGGCTGGAGAAGTTCACCCCCGCCCACGCCAAGGGCTCCAGCCACGGTGGCTCACGGATCATCCGGCAGTCCTACTTCGAAGATCCCGCGTATGTGCCGCTTCTGCTGCGCGCCTACGAGCTGTGGGCCGGGCTCGCCGCCGCCTCGGACACCGAGGTGTACCGCGTCACCGGTGGGCTGTTCATCGGCCCGCCGGACTGCCTGACCGTCGCAGGCAGCCTCACCGCAAGTCGTCGCTGGGGACTCCGGCACGAGGTGCTCGGTGCCGGTGAGATCCGGTCCCGCCACCCGCAATTCACCCCCGGCGCCGACGACATCGCGCTGTACGAGCAGATGGCGGGGTTCGCCCGGCCGGAACTGACAGTCGCGGCCCATCTCGGTCTCGCCGAACAGGTCGGCGCAACGCTCCAGTTCGGCGAAGAAGTCCTCGAATGGGCCGAGACGTCCTCCGGGGTTACGGTGCGTACCGGACGCGGGATGTACACCGCGGGGCAGCTGGTCATCTGCCCCGGTGCCTGGGCGCCGCAGCTGCTCACCGAGTTCGGTATCCCGATCACGATCGAGCGGCAGGTGCTCTACTGGCTGGACCCGGTCGGGGGCACCGCGCCGTTCACCGAGCACCCGATCTTCATCCACGAGGGCGCCGACGGGATGCAGATCTACGGCTTCCCCGCCATCGACGGTGCGCGGGGCGGGGTCAAGGTCGCGTTCTTCCGCAAGGGCGTGGTGTGCACCCCGGACACCATCGACCGCACCGTATACGACCACGAGATCCGCGAAATGTGCGAGCGCGCAGCAGAACTGCTGCCTGCGCTGGACGGTCGGTGTCTGCGGTCGGCGACCTGCATGTACTCCAACACCCCCGATCAGCACTTTGTGATCGCCCGGCACCCTGAGTGCGCGTCGGTGACCGTCGCGTGCGGATTCTCGGGCCACGGGTTCAAGTTCGTCCCGGTGGTCGGCGAGATCCTGGCCGACCTCGCCATCGACGGCGGCACCGGGCATCCGATCTCGTTGTTCGACCCGAAGCGACTGGTGACCACATGACCGGAGATCGTTCGCCCCTGGCCGCGCCGGCGCTGCGCACCACACTCGGCGGCCACTACTACGCCAGCGCCGACGTCTTCGCCGCCGAGCAGGAACACATCTTCGAGGACATGTGGTTCTGCGCCGCCCGGTCGGCGGATCTCGCGCTGCCGGGCAAGTTCCGCAAGGTGCAGGTCGGCAGGGAGAGCGTGCTGCTGGTGCGGGGCCGCGACGGGCTGCTGCGGGCCTTTCTGAACATCTGCAGGCACCGCGGGGCGCAGCTGTGCACCGAGCCCGAAGGCGAAGTCAAGCGCAACCTGCGCTGCCCGTATCACTCCTGGACCTACGCGCTGGACGGCAAGCTGACCGCGGCGCCAAACATCGGTCTGTTGACCGACGGTGCCGGCGCGCCGATCGACCGCTACGAGTACGGCCTGGTGCCGGTGGCGCTGACCGAATGGCTCGGCTACGCCTGGGTGTGTCTGTCCGACACCCCGCCTGCGTTCGAGGAGGTGGTGGCCGAGGCCACCAGGACGCTCGGCGACCCCGACGCCATCAACCGCTACGGTATCGGCGGTCTGGACGTGGGCCACCGGGTCGTCTACGACGTGGCCGCGAACTGGAAGCTGATCGTGGAGAACTTCATGGAGTGCTACCACTGCAGCTCCATCCACCCCGAGCTCGTCGACGTCGTGCCCGAGTTCGCACGCGGGGTGGCGGCCCAGGCCAACATCGGCCTCGGCAGCGAATTCGGCTCGCAGGTAGCCGGATTCACGGTGGGCGGAGCGGCAGGGTTCGACCGGCTGCCCGGCATCACCGACGAGCAGGACCGACGCTACTTCGCCATCACCGTCAAACCGACGGTGTTCATCAACCTGGTGCCCGACCACGTCATCTTCCACCGGATGTACCCGATGGCGGCTGACCGCACCGTCGTGGAATGCGACTGGCTCTACACCGGTGACGTCCTCGGAAGCGGACAGGACATCGCACGCTCGGCGGAGCTGTTCCACCGGGTCAACGAGCAGGATTTTGCGGCCTGTGAGCGCACCCAGCCCGCCATGTCCTCACGGGCCTACCGGCAGGGGGGAGTGCTCGTCCCCGCCGAACACCACATCGCGCAGTTCCATGAGTGGGTAGTGTCCAGTCTCTGCTGACGTGAGGGGTGCAAGTTCGCCAGCTTCGCCGCCGGGGTCAGCTACATCTCCATCCTCACGGGCACTTTCCAGCTGTTCTACTTCGGGTTCGGGACCGCGGGGCCGGCCTACCTGTGGTCCTGGCCGTTGGTGTTCGTCGGCCAGATGGCCGTGGCGCTGCGCTTCATGGAGCTCGCCGCCAAGTATCCGGTTGTCGGCTCGGTCTACAACGGGAGCAAGAAGCTCGGCAACCGCCTGGTCGGCTGGACGTCGGGTTGGTTGATGCTGACGGCGTCGATCGTGACCATCTCCGCGGTGGCACTGGCCTATCAGCTGAATCTGCCGCGAGTGTGGAGCGGATTCCAGATCGTCGGTGACGGCAGCGGTGATCACGACTACGCCGCCAACGCGGTGCTGCTGGGCAGCGCGCTCATCGGCTTCACCACCCTGGTGACCGCGCTCGGAGTCCAGCTGATGGCCCGAATCAACAACTCCGGGGTGTTCATCGAGCTGATCGCTGCGGTGCTGATCACCTTCCTGCTGGCCGTCAACATCAACCGGGGTCCCGAGATCTTCTTCTCCGCCAACGGTTACGGCGCCGACGAGAGCATGGGCTTTCTCGGCGCGTTCCTGATCGCCTCGCTCGCCTCGGGTTACGTGATGTACGGGTTCGACACCGCCAGCTCGCTGGGTGAGGAAACGGTGGAGCCGCGGCACACCGCGCCGAAGGCGATCGCGCGGGCAATCCTGGCGTCCTTCGTGATCGGCGGCGGGATCCTGGTGTTCGCCGTGATGGCCGCGCCGAATCTGCAGGACCCGCGGCTCGGTGAGAGTGCCGGAGGCCTACAGTACATCGTCGAACAGGTGGTGTGGGGTCCGCTGGGCACGGTGTTCCTGGTCTGCATCGTCATCGCGGTGACGGTGTGCGCTCTGGCGGTGCACACCGCGGCCATTCGGCTGACATTCGCGATGGCCCGGGACAACGCGCTGCTGTTCGGGGAGAAGCTGGCCACCGTGAACCCCAGGACTCAGACCCCCGTCGTCCCGGCCGTCACGATCGGGATCATCGCGATCGTCATCCTGGTCCTCAATATCGGACAGCCCAAGATCTTCACCGTGCTGACCTCGATCGCGATAATCATGATCTACCTGGGCTACCTGATGGTCACCGGCCCGACGCTGCGAAAGCGCGTCCAGGGGCATTGGCCACCAGAGGATCTCGCAGAAGGGGGCTACTTCACGATGGGGCGGTGGGGGATGCCGGTGAACATCGTGGCGGTGGTGTGGGCATCGCGATGGCGGTCAACCTGGCCTGGCCGCGCGTCGAGGTCTACGGAGCCCCGTGGTTCAACACCTGGGGCGCGTTCGTCTACATCGGCATCATCGTCGGCGCCGGAATGCTCTGGTACTGCGTCAAGGGCCGCCACCACATCGGCACTCTGCGGTCCCACGCCGCCGAGTCGGCGGGGTCGGCGCGGACGGCTGAATCGCCGATGGCCGCCACAGAGTTCGACGCCGCAGAGTTCGACGCCGCAGAGTTCGACGCCGCAGAGTTCGACTACTTCATCGTCGGTGGTGGCAGCGCAGGCTGCGTGCTGGCCGCGCGGCTGACCGAAGACCCCGGCGTCACGGTGTGCCTCGTCGAGGCCGGCCCGACCGACGTCGGTGACGACGCGATCCTCGCGCTGCCGGAGTGGATGCACCTGCTCGATTCGGGCTACGACTGGGACTATCCCGTGGAACCACAGGAGCGGGGCAACTCGTTCCTGCGCCACGCCAGGGCCAGGGTGCTCGGGGGCTGCTCCTCACACAACTCCTGTATCGCGTTCTGGCCGCCGGCTGAGTCATTGGACGAGTGGGCCGCGATGGGGGCAGCCGGTTGGGGCGCGGCCGAGATGCTGCCACTGGTCGAACGGCTGACACGGACCGTCACGCTGCATGACATCGCGCCCGGCGATCCCTGCGGCGCCGCAGTTCTGGAGGCAGCGGCGATGGTGGGCCTGCCGACCCTCGCATTCAACCGCGGAGAAACTGTTCGCAACGGTGCCGGCTGGTTTCAGATCAACGCCGTGCAGGAGGACGCCCGGCTCACCCGGCTGTCGTCGTCGCATGCGTTCCTGCACCCGATCCTGGGCAACCGCAGGAACCTGGAGGTCCGAACCGACGCAAGGGTGTCGGAGGTCCTCTTCGGTGAAGCACTGCGCGCCAATGGGATCAGGTACCAGCGACCCGACCTGACCGGCTACGACACGGTCACCGCCCGTCGTGAGGTGATCCTCGCCGCCGGCGCCATCGACACCCCGAAGTTGTTGATGCTGTCGGGTATCGGGCCTGCTGCGCACCTTCAAGAGATCGGTCTCGAGGTGCGTCTCGACGCGCCGGGTGTCGGCGCCAAACTCGACGATCATGTCGAAGGGCTGGTGTCCTGGCAGGCCGCCGAACCGATGGTCACCTCGTCGACACAGTGGTGGGAGATCGGCCTGTTCGCCACGGTCGACGAGGGACGCACCCAGCCCGATCTGATGATGCACTACGGCAGCGTGCCGTTCGACATGAACACGCTGCGCGACGGCTATCCGACGACCGACAACGGATTCTGCCTGACGCCCAACGTCACCCAGGGCCGGTCCCGAGGCACGGTGCGGCTGCGAACCCGCGACTTCCGGGACCGCCCACGGGTCGACCCGCGGTATTTCACCGACCCCGACGGCTACGACGAGCGGATCATGCTCGCCGGGCTGAAGATGGCACGCACCATCGCCGCACAGCCGCCGCTTGCGCGGTGGGGGCCCGCCGAGCTGGCGCCGGGCCCCGACGCGACCTCCGACGACGAACTCCTCGACTACATCCACCGGTGCCACAACACCGTCTACCACCCGGCGGCGACGGCGCGGATGGGCGCAGCGTCGGACCCGATGGCGGTGCTCGACCCCCAGCTGCGGGTCAAAGGAGTGACGGGGCTGCGGGTGGTGGATGCGTCGGCGATGCCGAAGCTTCCTTCGGTCAACCCCAACACCACCGTGATGGCGATGGCGGAGAAGTGCGCCGACCTGCTGAAGTAAGGTCTAGCAGCAATGGTCAAGCGTGACAGTTCGCCCGCCGCCGTACAGTCCGTCGACCGCGCGCTGCTGGTGCTGGAGATCCTCGCCGAGCTGGGCCAGGCGGGGGTCACCGAGATCGCCGACGAACTCGGTGTGCACAAATCGACGGTCTCGCGGCTGATCGCGGTGTTGGAGGCCCGCGGATTCGTCGAGCAGATCGCCGAGCGCGGCAAGTACCGGCTGGGTTTCGCCGTGGCCCGGCTCGCCCGCGCGAGCAGCGCCACACTGGACATGGCCAAGCTCAGTCAGGGCATCTGCGAGGCGCTCAGCATCGAGGTGGCCGAAACCGCCAACCTCGCGGTGCTCGACGGGGACCGCATCGTCAACATCGTCGGGGCCATCGGCCCCGCTGAGATCACGCTGCGGACCTGGGTCGGGCAGAGCTGCCCGGCGTACGCGACCTCCAGCGGGAAGGTGCTGCTGTCCGGGCTGGATCCCGCCGACGTCCGGTCCCGGCTCGGCGATGTACTGGCCGCCTTCACCGACACCACCGTGCCCAGCACCACGGAGCTGCAGGAGCAACTGTCGCAGACGCGTGAACGCGGCTGGGCCAGCGTGTCCGAGGAGCTCGAGGTCGGGCTCAACGCCGTCGCTGCGCCGGTCTACGATGCCAACTCGCAAGTGGTTGCGGCGCTAAGTGTTTCGGGTCCCTCGTACCGTCTCGGGGTGGAGCGGTTCGAAGAGGTCGCGAAGCTGACGATCGCCGCGGCGGACGCCATCAGCCGGCGACTGGGCTGGATCGCCCGCGACTGAGTTCCGCGCTCGCCTCGGCTACCTCGCGGTCGCCTGCTGCAGGGTCTGCGAATCGCCGACGATCACCGCGAGGATCGCCCGCCACGCATCCGACGGGCGGTTGAGCATCCCGGAATGGGCCGGCCACCCCCACACTGGTCGACCGTCGTCGTAGCGACCTGTGCGCAACGGGATCACGCCCGTCATCTCGTCGGGGTCGGCCCCGTGGGGACCGCCGGGAATGCCCTGAACGGCCTCGATGAAATCGCCGGGCGCGGTCATCGAGAACCTCAGTACGTCCGGGTTGCGGTTGTGCCAGTCCCCGGGATCGTCGACGCCCACCCCGGCTCCGGCCGCGGCCAGGAACAGGGTGCGGTCCGACGTCATCCCCAGCGCCTCGGCCGTCCCTACGATGGACCCGCCGTAGGAGTGGCCGATCACCGTCACAGCGACGCCGTCACCCACCGCCCGGTCGACGTCCTCGGTGAACGCCACCAGCCCCGGCGCCATGTCCAGCGCGAACCCCGGGTCGGCGGCCTGGAGAAACGCCGCCGCGGGATCCCGGACCTGCGGGAACGGGCCGCCGAGGTAGGTGATCACGGCGACGTCGCCGCGACCGGCGGAGACGAAGCGGCGGGCGGTGGCGGTGTTGGCCGCCGAATCGTCGATCGTGGTGTTCACCCCGGGGACCAGTACCGCGACCCCACGCGCGGTCGAGAGCTGCCCGTTGAGCTCGACCAGCGCGGCGCGGGCCGGATCGAACGCCAGGATCTGACGCTGGACGCGACGGCCGGTCCCGACCGGGTCGTCGATCTCGGCGAGCAGGCCGCGGTAGACGGCGATCCGTCGCCGGGATCCTGCGTCACGACCGTCTTCGGCGGCGATCGCGTCGGCGATGTTGAGCCGGTTCGCGGCGATCCTCATCGACCAGGGAACCCCGTCGGTGTTGCCCACCTCCCGGGGGAACTCGGCGACCAGTCGGTCGCGCTGCGCGGTGGTCATGGCGGCGATCTGTGCGGAGATCCTGTCCTGACTCATCGCCGGCCAGCCGTCCACGACGTCGGCCGCCTGCACCGGCCAGGCCCCTGCAGGGACGGTCGCCGCCGCCGGTGGCCCGGTGCGGCCCAGTCCCAACGCGTCGGCGATGTCACCGGCGGCGTCGGCGTCGGCGGCGCCGAGACGCCCGAGTCCGTCGGTGATCCGCCGACCAAGCTCGACGGCCCGGCTTTGCAACAAACCGGCGGCCACCGTGCCGTCACCGCCGGCGAGCTGGATCAGAAGCGGCGCCGGGGCGGCGTCGACCGACACCGCGCCGTCGTCGGCGACCGCGAAGCCCTCACCCCGGGCCTTGCC
>NZ_JBAUJB010000015.1:0-3484 GCF_049683355.1 Mycobacterium sp. | reverse complement strand
GGCACCGCCAGACCGGTAGGTCGGCGGTGCCGGCTCCGGGCGCGGGTTCAGCCGATCCGCTTGCTCAGTAGTGCCTTCGCCTGCTCGGCGCCCTTGCGGCTGTCGGCTTGAGCCTTCTGGAAGAGCTCGACCACCTCGTTGTCGCCGTCGCGCTGGGCGTCCTCGATGTACGTCTCGAGTCGCAGTGCGTTGTCGAGGCACTTCTCGGTGAACCAGATGAGGTTGTAGTTCTTGTCTTTGGTTCCGGTGACCTGTCCTGCTTCGCTGGTCGTCATAGCGATGTTTCCTTTCCATCGTCGAGTCGGTCTCGGGACACAATGGCGATACCCGGGCCAAAGGTGGCAAAACACGCGTGCCCCGGGTGTCGCAGCCGTTCGGTAGGGTCCAGCCCGTGAATCCGAGTGTCACCGAGAAGTCCGGTCCCGCCCTGAAATCCGTGACCGTCCGTCTGGCTGCGGAACTGGCAGTGGGGGAGCGGCAGGTGGATGCGGCGGTGCGGCTGCTGGATGAGGGGTCGACGGTCCCGTTCATCGCCCGCTACCGCAAGGAGGTGACCGGCAGCCTCGACGACGGTCAGTTGCGCACGCTCGAGGAACGCCTCGGAAGGAGGACGCCGTCGCGGTGTTCGCCAGAAACCTCAAGGACCTGCTGCTCGCCGCCCCGGCGGGCAACCGCTCCACGTTGGGCCTGGATCCCGGATTCCGGACCGGCGTGAAGGTCGCCGTCGTCGACGGAACCGGCAAGGTGGTCGACACCTGTGCGATCCACCCCCATCCACCGCAGAAGCAGTGGGCGCAGGCGAAGGCCACGCTGGCCGCGCTCGTCGTCCGCCACGGCGTCGAGCTGATCGCGGTCGGAAACGGCACCGCATCGCGGGAGACCGACGCGCTGGCCGACGAGCTCATCGCTGACATCCGCGCCGCCGGGGCGGCGGCACCCGTCAAGGCGATGGTCAGCGAAGCCGGAGCGTCGGTGTACTCGGCCTCGGCCTACGCTGCCCACGAACTACCCGATCTCGACGTCACGCTGCGCGGGGCGGTGTCGATCGCACGGCGGCTGCAGGACCCGCTGGCCGAGTTGGTCAAGATCGAGCCGAAGTCGATCGGGGTCGGGCAGTACCAGCACGACGTGACGCCCGGGATCCTGGCCCGCAGCCTGGGAGCCGTGGTCGAGGATGCGGTCAACGCGGTGGGAGTGGACCTCAACACAGCGTCGGTGCCGCTGCTGGCCAGGGTGTCGGGCATCACCGAGTCGCAGGCCGAGGCCATCGTCGCCCAACGCGACCAGACCGGCCGGTTCCGCGATCGCAGCGCGTTGCTGAAGGCGCCCCGGCTAGGGCCCCAAGGCATTCGAGCAGTGCGCCGGCTTCCTGCGGATCCGCGACGGGGACGATCCGCTGGACGCCTCGGGTGTGCATCCCGAGGCCTACCCGGTGGTCCGGCGCATCCTGGACCGTTCCGGGATCACCCTGGCCGAGATCATCGGCGACGCCCGCGCATTGCGCGCACTGCGGCCGGCCGAGTTCGCCGACGACCGCTTCGGCATCCCGACGGTGACCGACATACTGGCCGAACTCGAGAAACCGGGTCGTGATCCGCGCCCGGCGTTCACCACGGCGACGTTCGCGGCCGGGGTCGAGAAGATCGCGGATCTCGAGGTGGGCATGACGCTGGAGGGTGTGGTCACCAACGTTGCGGCATTCGGGGCGTTCGTCGACGTCGGCGTCCACCAGGACGGCCTGGTGCATGTGTCGGCGATGGCCGGCCGCTTCGTCTCCGATCCGCACGAAGTGGTGCGGTCCGGCCAGGTGGTGAAGGTCAAGGTGCTCGACGTCGATGTCGAGCGGCAGCGGATCGGGCTGACCCTGCGCCTGAACGACACCCCGCCGCGTGGTGCCGGCGGCGCAAGGTCCGAGCGCGCGCCCGCGCCTCGTCGCGAGACCAAGGCGACAAAACCGAAGCGCGCCAACAAGTCTGACCGCAGTTCGGCGGGTCCTGCCGGGGGTGCGATGGCCCAGGCGCTGCGGGACGCGGGTTTCGCGCGGTGAACCCGTCGGCGCTGCGCTCACCGGTCACGGCCATAGCCGTGATCGGGGTGCTCGTCGCGGTCGGCGGTTGCACCCGAAGCGTGCAGGAGGCGACGCCCCGGCCGCCCCCGGTGGCCGCCCCCATCTCGGAGTTGCAGGTCGCCGACCTGCTCAGTCCGCAGGTCGCGGGTGAGGACGGGAATCTGTTCGTCACCGCCGAGCCCGAACGGTGCAGCGGACTGGCGCAGGAGGTGGACCCGCCGTTTCTCGACTCGCATCGTCCCCTCGCCACCGACGGTGGCCATTGGACCACCGACGACGCGTCGGTGTTCGTCGAGGAGATGGTCGCCGTCTACCGGTTCGACTCCGACCCGGCCGCTGCGCTCGACGAGGTGCGTCAGACCGTCGAGGACTGCCGTGACACACCGCTGACCGTGACGACGATGACGATGCAGGGGCGCACGTACGTGTTCGAGGTGCGCGCCGCCGCGGCCGACAGCCCGCAGAGCAGCGTGCTCTGGTCACTGCGGGCCGCCGACTGGAACTGTGACAACACTTTCGTCGCGGCACACAATGCGGCGGTCGAGATCACCACGTGCGGCTCAGTCGGCGGGTTCGACGTCGCCGGCCTCGCCGTCGAGGCGCTGGAGCGGATCAACGCGCTGGCCAACACCACTGCCTAGTTCCGCGCGGGAGGTGTCTTTGAGGTCGACGCCGGATCGATCCAGCCGGCGGGCCCCGGTCACCAGGGCGGCCGCGGTGCGCGCCGCGCGCTGGTACCCGAGACCGTCGGGCGGGTGATGTTGGAGATGCAGTTGCGGTCGGCGTCGGTGCGGCCGGGCCGGGGGAGATGCGTCAGATAGATGCCGAGACTGTCGGCGACCGACAACCCCGGCCGTTCTCCGATGATCATGATGAGCGTGCCGACACCCAGCGCGGCACCGATATGGTCGCCGAGCGCCACCCGGGTCTGGGTGGCGATCACCGGCGGTGCCAGCCGATAGTGGCCGTCGAACTCGGCCGCCAACGCTGCCAGCAGCCCGACCCCGTGGTCGGCCAGCGCCCGTGGCGACAACCCGTCGCCCAGCACGACGCCGACGTCGGCTCCCTGCCCCGGTGCCGGGGTCGGCAGACCTGTCAGGTCTGCCGGGGTGCGGCCCAGGTCGGGCCGCCGCAGGTACTCGCTGCGGTTCTCCGCCCGGCTGCGGACGTGCAGCGGGGTCCCGAGGCCCAGTGCCGCGACAGCGGCGCTGAACTCGTCGGTGTCCAGCGGGATGTGCACGGCGTCACGGGCGGCCGAGTGCGCGGCCTTGAACTCGAGCACCCGGTGCGACGGCAGCGCGTTTCCGGCACGCCCCAGCCCGATGCGGGCCTGGGTGGTGCGGCGCAGGGGAGCCCACACATCCTCGGCGGGCGAACGGTCCCGGCCGGTCACGGCCCGGCCGCCAACCCCAGCAA
>NZ_JBAUJB010000014.1:0-30528 GCF_049683355.1 Mycobacterium sp. | reverse complement strand
CGCTGCTGGGGGCCGCCCAGTTCGGCCTCGGCGCTGCCGTCGCCCCGCTGGTCGGGGTGCTCGGCAACGACGAACTGGCGATGGCGGTGGTGATGTCGGCCGGCGTGATGATCGCGTTGGCGGCGTTGTTGGTCACCGGAGTGCACAAGCCCGCGACCGCCGACGCCGTCGCTGGTGAGACCCCCGCCGACTCGGTGTGAATGAGGTGATGCCCGGCGCCGGACTTGTCGGGCTTGCCGTCGATCCGTAGCGTCGGGCCGTCCCCGCTCTGCCCCGCACTGCTTCGACTCACGAGACTGCCGACCACATCACCATGTCCGAAACCGTGACACCGCGCGCCCCGAGTGCCAACCCGTGGCATGCCTTGTGGGCGTTGCTCATCGGCTTTTTCATGATCCTGGTCGACGCCACCATCGTCGCCGTCGCCAACCCGGCGATCATGGCGAGCCTGGACGCCGACTACGACGCGGTGATCTGGGTGACCAGCGCCTACCTGCTGGCGTACGCGGTGCCGCTGCTGGTGGCCGGCGGGCTGGGGGACCGGTACGGACCCAAGAACCTCTATCTGCTGGGCCTGGCGGTGTTCACGGTGGCCTCGCTGTGGTGTGGGCTGTCCGACAGCATCGGCACGCTGGTCGCCGCCAGGGTCGTCCAGGGCATCGGGGCAGCGCTGCTGACACCGCAGACGCTGTCGGCGATCACCCGGACCTTCCCGGCGCAGCGCCGCGGGGTCGCGATGAGCGTGTGGGGTGCCACCGCAGGGGTGGCCACGCTGATCGGCCCGCTGGCCGGCGGGTTGCTGGTGGACCACCTGGGGTGGCAGTGGATCTTCATCGTGAATGTGCCCATCGGTGTCGTCGGCCTGGCGATGGCCGTCCGGTTGGTGCCGGCGCTACCCACACAGAAGCAGGGGTTCGACCTGCCGGGCGTGGTGCTCTCGGCCGTCGGCATGTTCCTGATCGTGTTCGCCCTGCAGGAGGGCCAGGCCTACGACTGGGCGCCGTGGATCTGGGCGACGATCGTCATCGGCGTCGCGGTCATGTCGGCGTTCCTCTACTGGCAGTCGGTCACCAAAGGCGAGCCACTGATCCCGCTGGTCATCTTCAGCGACCGCGACTTCTCGATGTCCAACCTCGGGGTGGCGACCATCGGGTTCGTCGCGACCTCGCTGTTCCTGCCGTTGATGTTCTACGCCCAGTCGGTCTGTGGGCTCTCACCGACCCGGGCCGCCCTGTTGACTGCGCCGATGGCGATCGCGACCGGGGTGCTCGCCCCGCTGGTCGGCAGGATCGTCGACCGGTCACACCCCCGGCCGGTGGTCGGCTTCGGCTTCTCGGTGATCGCGACCGGGCTGACCTGGCTGTCGATCGAGATGACGCCGACGACGCCGATCTGGCGGCTGGTGCTGCCGCTGACGGCGATGGGTGTGGGCATGGCGTTCATCTGGTCGCCGCTGGCGGCCACCGCGACCCGGAACCTGGCTCCACAGCTGGCCGGTGCCGGCTCCGGTGTCTACAACACCAACCGGCAGGTCGGGTCGGTGCTCGGCAGCGCCGGGATGGCGGCGTTCATGGCTTCACGGCTGTCCGCCGAGATGCCGGCCGCAGCGGACGCGGCGCTCCGGACCGAAGGGGCGGCCACCCAACTTCCGGAGTTCCTGCACGCTCCGTTCGCCGCCGCCATGTCGCAGGCGATGCTGTTGCCGGCGTTCGTCGCCCTGGTCGGGGTGATCGCGGCACTGCTGCTGCGCGGGTTCGCCACCGCCCCGGTGGCGCCCGCGGGCCCGGATACCGTGACCGAGGACGAAGGCGACTGGGACGACGGGGTCTTCCACGACGACGATGAGTACGTCGAGTACGTCGTCGACTGGGAGGATGGCGACTGGCAGGATTCGGTCACCGGACCGACCAGCGACAGGCCGACGCGATCCGCAGAACCGGAGTCGGCGGCCGCAGATCCGGAATGGCGCAACATCCTGGATCTGCTGCTGGAAGAACCGCCGTCCGAATCGGGGTCGAACGGTCACGCGCACAACGGGTTCCATGAAGTTGACGACCAAGCTGAAACCCGCGGTGGCCGGCACGCGCGGGAACCGGATTAGCCGGAGTCCATCAGAGCGGCGAGCCGCTGGTTGGCCTTGTCGAGCGCCACCGTGAGCGCACCGATCGCTTTCTCCCGCACCCGCGGCCGGTCCGCCAGGAACTTCGGGAACAGGTCGCGCAGCACGTTCAGGCGTGCCGACTGAAGCCAGTCGAGCAGCTCGGGATCCTTCAGCCACCGGATCTGAGCGCGGTTGTCCGACAACAAGATCCGCAGCCAGTCGACAGGCGCGTCCGGGTGCGGGATGGGTTCGCACAAGTCGTTGCGCGCAGCATCGTCTCGAGCGGAGTCGCCGTAGGCGGCTTCCACGTGGGCGATGAACGCCGCGCTGAACACCTGCTGGCAGCCCCGCACACTCTGCAAGGTGATCCGGTCGCCGTCGAAGACCGGCACCGAAGGGGGCCGGGGCAGACCCGGCGTCGTGCAGTCGACATAGAGCGAGGGCACCGGCACCGGGATCGTGCCCTGCGCCAACACCAGCCGATCCTGCTCCACCCGGTCGATGTGCCCGAGCCGCACCACGTCGTCGATGAGGCGAAGGTGTTCGAGCTCGCCGAGCGACACGATGGCGCAGTGGTACATCGTGGGACGCACCGCCGGGTCCAGGCGGAGCAGGTTCTGGTCGGCCTCCAGCCGGTCGAAGAGGTCCTCGAGTGAGGTCGCCTCGGTGATCGCCGTCATCCGAGTGCTGATCGAGTCACGCAGCTGTCTCACGAAATCCGGCCCGGGCTGGATGTGGGCCCGATTGAGCAGCCACGAGTCACGGGGCATGATCCAGCGCAGCCGCTCGGCCGGAACGCCGTTGCGCATCAGCCACAGGCAGCAGTCCATCCCGGTTTTGCCGCCGCCCACGATCGTGTAGTGCTGGTGGTCCGCGGCCCGGCGGGGCAGGTCGTTCGGGGTGACGATGTCCACCCCGTCGGCGACCGCGAACGGCGGTGCCGGCCTCATGGACTGGACCACGGTCAGCAGGTACGTCGCATCGACCACCCGGCGTCGCACGGACACGGTGTGCTCGGCACCGTCGAGGGTGCGGAATCTGTGGTCGCCCAGATATCGCGTGGCCGGGAAGTAGGACAACCGCCCGGTGGGCAGCAGGTGGTGGCGCATCACCTGGTCGTAATAGGCGCAGACCTCGTGACCGGTCGCCAGCTCGAAGAAGCCTTCGTTCCAGCCGGTGGTGTCGATCGAGTCCTCGTTGCCCAGCGGGAGCGAGTTCACCCCGTAGTACGCGGACGGCTGATGCAGTCGCACGAACGGATACACCGCGTTCCAGTGGCCGCCGGGCTGGTGGTCCTCGTCGACCAGCACAACGGTGGCCTCGGCGTTCTCGGTCAGCAGCGTGTCGACGAACGCCATGCCCATGGCGCCCGCCCCGACGACCAGGTAGTCAGCTTCGATACCCACAACATCGACACGCTACGTGGTCGGCGCCGGGGTCGGCATAACGGTGTGGTGACATCAGCCGAACAGCACTGCGGGGTTCAGATAGCCGTCCGGATCGAACGCCGCCTTGACCGTCCGCATCGCCGCGATGTCGGCGTCGGAGCGAGACATCGAGACGTAGTCCCGCTTGCGTGACCCGACGCCGTGTTCGGAGCTGACGTTGCCACCGCCGCGGGCGATCAACGCCATCATCGCCGAGTACAGGTCGCGTTCGCGGTCCCCGGACAGTGCGCAGCGGACGATGTTGAGGTGCAGGTTGCCTTCCCCGATGTGGCCGAACAGCACCGGGATGGCGTCGGGAGCATGGGTGGCGACCAGCGCTGCGGATTCGTCGGCGAACTGGCGGATACTCGAAAGAGGCAGTGACACATCAAATTTCAGCGGTGGACCGTAGACACCCAACACTTCGGCGACCGACTCGCGCACCTGCCAGAGCCGCTGCTGGGCACTCGAGTCCACGCCGACTGCCGGCTCGTCGGCCAGCGCTGCGGACTCCAGCACGTCGGCCAGCCGTTCGGTCAGATCCGTATCCCCTGAGAGCTCGACGAGTAACTGCCAGGCCCCCTCGACCGGTGCACGGACGCCGACGTGTTCGGCGGTCAGGGCGCTGGCACGAGCGTCGATGAGTTCCAGGGCGGCGATGCCCTCCAGATCGCGGAACACCCTGCCGGTGTCGACGAGCGCGTCGAGGTCGGCGAATCCGCAGATGGCCGTGACCCGCTGACGCGGCGCGAGGTGCAGTCGCAGATCCAGGCCGGTGATCACCCCGAGTGTGCCCTCGGCGCCGACGAACAGCGAGGCCAGGTCGTAGCCGGTGTTGTCGCTGCGGACCTGACTGTGACGGCGCACCACGGTGCCGTCCGGCAACGCCACGTCCAGACCGATGACCTGTTCGCCCATGTTGCCGTAGCACACCGTGCGCAGACCGCCCGCGTTCGTCGAGGCCATTCCGCCCACAGTCGCCGAATCCCGAGCGGCAAGGTCGACACCGAACACCAGCCCGGCCGCGCCGGCCGCACGCTGCACTTCGGCCAGCGTCACGCCGGCGCCGACGTGGATACGGCGTTCCGCCGCGTCGACCGGGCCGACCTCACGCAGTCGCTCGGTCGACAGCAGCACGTCGTCGTGTTCGGGTACGGTCCCGGCCACCAGGGAGGTCCGACCGCCCTGCACGGTGACGCGGACGCCGGCCTCACGGCAGGCGCGCAGTGTCGCGGCGACCTCGTCGGTGACGCCCGGACGCACCAGCACACTGGCACGGCCCCGGTACCGTCCGGTGTGATCGACGCTGCGGCCGGCCAGCACGTCGGCATCGGTGCTGACGTAGCCGGGACCGACGATCGCCTCGAGCCGTCCGGTGAGCGCTTCGGTCACCCCGTGGGTGTATCACATGCGCTCAGAGCCAGGAACGCCCCCAACTCCACCAGGCGGTCGGGAGTGCCCGGCAGATGCTCGGTCAGCTGGGCCGACCGTACGATCACGGCGAGGTACTTCGCCCGGCTGACGGCGACGTTGAGCCGGTTCCTGTTGAGCAGGAAGGTGATTCCGCGCGGTACGTCGTCGGCCGACGACGCCGTCATCGAGACGAACACCACCGGCGCCTGTTGGCCCTGGAACTTGTCGACGGTGCCGGCGCGCACGTCGGTGAGTCCGGCCGCATCGAGTCGGCGTCGGGTGAGCGCCACCTGGGCGTTGTACGGGGTGACGACCAGGACGTCGCTCTGGGACAGTGCCCGGCTGCCGTGTTCGTCGGTCCATGTCGTGCCCAAGAGACCTTCGATGGCCGCGACGATCGTCGCCGCCTCCTCGGGGCTCTCGGTGGAGTTGCCGTCGTGGTCGACCAGCAGCGACCGCACCCCGGGGGTGACTCCGTCGAGCCGACGCGCAGCGGTCACGGCGACGTGTGAGTGCAGTCGGCTGTCGTAGGACAACCGTGAGACCGCGCGGCAGACCTCGGGGTGCATCCGGTAGGAGAGGTCGAGGAAGTAGCCGCGTTCGGGCGGCAGCGTGTGGTGTCCGTCGACGAGCCAGGCCAGGGCGGAGCCGTCGACCGGCTCCGGGTGGGTGCCCTGACTGACCTGCGGTAGCTGCTGGGGGTCGCCGAGCAGCAACAGGTTGCGCGCCGCGCGGGACACCGCGATCGTGTTGGCCAGGCTGAACTGCCCGGCCTCCTCGACGACCAGCAGATCGAGGCTTCCCATCGGGATCCTGTTGTCGTTGGCGAAGTCCCAGGCGGTGCCGCCGACCACACAGCCGTCCTGACCGAGGAAACCGGCGAAATCGTCGGGACCCAGCTCGGTCCATCCGGTGCTCACCGTGTTGGGCTTCTTGCCGACGCGGGAACCGTCCACGCCGGCCTTCAGCACGTCGCCGAACAGGTTCTCGACCACGGCGTGCGACTGGGCCACCACCCCGACCCGCCACCGGTGCCCGCCTACCAGGCCGGCGATCACCTGGGCGGAGGTGTAGGTCTTGCCCGTGCCGGGCGGTCCGTGTACCGCCAGGTAGGACGAGTCCAGGTCCAGCAGCGCGGCGGTGATATCGGCGACGTCGTCTCCGGTGCGCGGCAACGGATGTCCGCTGCGGGTGCGGGGGACCTGGCGCAGCAGGATGTCGGTGATGGCGTCGGCCGGCAGTGCCGGCAGCCCGGCGGCCACAGCCGCGGCGCTGCCGGTGATGGCGTCCTGGAGCGGCTTGGTGTTGAACGGGGCGTCCGGGGTCAGCGCGAACGGCACCTGGTCGAACACCTCACCGTTCTTGGGTTGGCGCTCGCAGATCACGACCTCGGTGGGTGCTTCGGTGTTGTCACACTCCAGCACCGCGACCCGGCCGAACCCCCGGCGGTCCGGGTCGTCGGAAAGTCCTCTGGGCGTGGGCGGATCGTACAGCGCGTACACGTCCCTCGTCAGGTCGCCCGCGGCGATCTCGCCGAACAGCCTGATGTGGCGTTGCGGTTTCCGCGCCCGGGGCGGTTGATGCCAGTCCGCCACGATCTCGTGGTCCTCGGCGATGAAAACGCCCGAGTTGTCCGCCCATTCGTCGACGGGATTGTTGACCCGGTCGAAGTGACCCCACCAGAAGGGTTTGTCTTCACGTTTGTGAAAACCCTTGGCGGCGGCGAACATCGCGACCGCGGTCTGCCCCGGGCTGCGGGCTTCGACACCGTCACCGGCGAACTTCAACATCTTGCGCTCGACCTCATCGGGCGGGTCGGCGACGGCGGCGGGCCCCGGCTTACTCCCGCCGGTGACCTGAACAGGACCGCGCGGCGGTACCCCGGATTCGATGGCGCGGGCCATCAGCCAGTCGCGCAGCCGGTGCGTGGACCGGCAGTCGTAGCGGTTGTACTCCTCGATGTCGCTGAGCACCGTCGCGGCCTCGTCGGTGCGGCCGCCCTCCGTGAGCGCGCAGTAGCGGGCGTACTCGGTGATCGACGCGGTGGCCGTGGTCACCTCACCGCAGCGCAGCTCGGCACCCATATAGAGCGGCTCGAGCGACTTGATGCTGTAGTTCTCCGTGCCCACCCGGATGCTCTTGCGTACCAAGGGGTAAAGGTCGACGAGCACGCCCTCGCGCAACAGTGAGTCGACCTCGTCCTCCCCGACGCCGTAGCGCCCGGCCAGGCGCAGCAGCGTGCTCTTCTCGTAGGCCGCGTAGTGGTAGATGTGCATTCCGGGATAGCGCCGCCGCCGCTTGCGCACCATCGTCAGGAAGTCGACGAGCGCCTGACGTTCGCCGGCCCGGTCGTGGGCCCACAGCGGGGTGAACTGGTCAGCCGCGGTCAGCACACCCCACAGGTATTCCAGCCCCCACTCGCAGCCGTCGACGGTCCACAGCGGGTCACCCTCGAAGTCGAAGAACAGATCTCCCTTGTCGGCGTCGGGCAACACCATCAGCGGTTGCGCATCCACGACCTCGTAGGGCGGCATGCCCTGCACCCGGTCGGCGACCTGCAGCCGAGCCTGCGCGGCCAGCGCCGTGACCGTACGGGTCGACAGCTCGGGAACCGGCCCGCGGTGGCCGGCCAGCTCGTGCACGGCTGTGATGCCCGCGTCGATCAACCGGGCCCGCTGGCTCACGCGCATCCCGGCGACCAGAAGCAGGTCGTCGGACGCGCGGACCTGCTGCTCGCACTCCGTGCAGCGGAAGCAGGCGCGAACGTCGTCCTCCCAGGTCACCGGCTTGCCACCGGTCAGATGAGTGTCCAGTAGCCGTTGCAGCGCGGCCCGGCGTGGCGCGTAGACCGGCAGTAGTTCGGTGACGGGGTAGCTGACCGCGGATCCGTCGCCCAGGACCAGATCCACCTCGGGGGCCACCGGCACTCCCGCGTCGGTCAGCGTCTGCGCGTACGCCGCCAACTGCAGCAGAGCCTCCACCTTGACCGACCGGGCCAGCTTCGTGTCGCGCAACCGGTAGCGGTGCCCCTCGGGGGAGTCCTCGAGCACCAGGAAGTCGGCGAAGCCGACGAATCGACCGTCGAACATGGCGGCCTGGTAGATGACGGGAGCGCGGCGCTCGATCGCGGCCAGTGTCTGCTGGGCCGCGGCCGCCAGCCCCGCCACGGTGTATTCGGGACGGCCGATGACGGTGATGTCGCCGGACTGCGGCTGTTGCCGCAGTTCGTCGAGGTGGCGCCGTTCGTGTTCGTCACCGAGTTCGGCGGTGCGGGTGAGCAGTTCGTCGTCGGTGGTGACCGACGGACCCCAGCCGAGCCGGGCGTCGAACGAGCGCAGCAGCGCGTACTCGCAGCGAGCGGCGGCGGCGAGGTCGGAGGCGCTGTAGATGACCCGATCCTCGCCGACGAACACGCAGCCACTGTAGGCCAGCCCGCCGACACCCCCTGCACCCGCGGAAGCGCATTCCGGGTCGCGCCCGGGGTCCAATTCACAGCCAGGAACGCTATTCCGCGGCGAATGCTCAGCCGGTGTTGCCGATCAACTCCACGCCGCTGCCGTTCCAGCGGAACTTCACCACGCTGTCGAGCCCGGGCACCCCGCCGGAGTACTCCAGCGCGACGGTGTCGCCGGTGGTCTCCGAGGTGTCCAGGCCGTTGAAGCCGAACGTGTCGGGCACCCCCGTCGGGATGAACTTGCCCCGGTGGAACAGCAGCGCGCGGGTGTTCGGGTTCTCCGAGTTCGTGTTGGCCTTGATGATCACCGCCGACAGCTGCGCGCACTCGTTGTAGTTGCCGGCCAGCGGCTCGGGGTTCCAGGCCTGCTCGCTGCGCGGATCGGGAGGCAGTTCGGACACCGCCCTGACGATCTCGGGTGCAGCCAGGTTGGTGGCACACGGATCGTTGGCCGCAGGCGGGCCGGGCGCAGGTGGCGGCGGGCCCACGGCCGCAGGTGCCTGCGCAGACGTCGACACCGCCGTCGGCCCCGGTGTCTTGGACGCGGTCGAGTCACCCGAGCCGCAGCCGGCGACGGTCAGCACCACGGCGCCCGTCAGGGGCCCGATCATCGCCGTCCATTTCACAACTGCGCACCGTACCGTCACCGCGATTGCCTCGATGAGAGGCGCGCGGCGGGAAAGAGCGGCGACTGGCACTAGACTGCCACCTCGATGACGTCTTCGAACGCGGAGCCGGGCAACGCTGTCCCGGCCGGCGACCTGACCTTTGCTGACCTGCAGATTCACCCCTCGGTGCTGCAGGCCGTCGTCGACGTCGGATACGAGACGCCGTCGCCCATCCAGGCGGCGACCATCCCGGCGATGATGGCCGGCTCCGATGTCGTCGGGCTCGCGCAGACCGGAACCGGGAAGACCGCGGCCTTCGCCATCCCGCTCCTGTCGAAGATCGACACCTCCAGCCGGATCACGCAGGCGCTGGTCCTGGCCCCGACGCGGGAACTGGCGCTGCAGGTCGCGGAGGCATTCAGCCGCTACGGCGCGCATCTGCCCGTGAACGTGTTGCCGATCTACGGCGGCTCCCCGTACGGACCCCAGATGGCCGGGCTGCGGCGGGGCGCCCAGATCGTCGTCGGTACCCCGGGCCGGGTCATCGACCATCTCGAGAAGGGCAGCCTGGACCTCTCGCACCTCGACTATCTGGTGCTCGACGAGGCCGACGAGATGCTGCAGATGGGCTTCGCCGAGGACGTCGAGCGAATTCTGGAGGGCACCCCGGAGTACAAGCAGGTCGCGTTGTTCTCGGCGACGATGCCGCCGGCGATTCGCAAGATCACCTCCAAGTACCTGCACGACCCGGTCCAGGTGAAGGTCGAATCCAAGACCGCGACCGCCGACAACATCGCTCAGCGCTACATCCAGGTATCCGGAAACCGCAAGATGGACGCGCTCACCCGGCTGCTCGAAGTCGAGCCGTTCGAGGCGATGATCGTGTTCGTCCGCACCAAGCAGGCGACCGAGGAGGTCGCCGAGAAGCTTCGTGCCCGCGGCTTTTCCGCCGCGGCCATCAACGGCGACATCGCGCAGGCCGTGCGCGAGCGCACCATCGCCTCACTCAAGGACGGCAAGCTCGACATCCTTGTCGCGACGGACGTGGCCGCGCGCGGTCTCGACGTCGACCGCATCTCGCACGTGCTCAACTACGACATCCCGCACGACCCGGAGTCCTACGTGCACCGCATCGGGCGCACCGGAAGGGCCGGCCGCTCGGGCACGGCGCTGCTGTTCGTGTCACCCCGCGAACGCCACCTGCTCAACTCGATCGAGCGGGTGACCCGGCAGAAGCTGGTCGAGAGGGGCCTGCCATCGGTTGATGACGTCAACGCCCAGCGTGTGGAGAAGTTCCGCGACTCGATCACCGAAGCGCTGGCCAACCCGGGAATCGAGTTGTTCCGCAAGCTGATCGAGGGTTACGAGCGCGATCACGATGTACCGATGGCCGACATCGCCGCGGCGCTGGCGTTGCAGAGCCGCGACGGCGGCGAGTTCCTGATGACGGAGCCGCCGCCGGAGAAGCGTCGCGAACGGCCCGAGCGTCAGGGTCGTGACGACGGCGCGCCGCACAAGCGCCGAGAGGTGCGCAGCGACCTCGCGACGTACCGCATCGCGGTCGGCAAGCGGCACAAGGTCATGCCCGGGGCCATCGTGGGCGCCATCGCCAACGAAGGTGGGCTGCACCGCAGCGATTTCGGGCACATCTCGATCAAGCCCGACCACTCATTGGTCGAGTTGCCGGCGAAGCTGTCCAAGGAAACGCTGAAGAAGCTCGAGCACACCAGGATCCAGGGTCAGCTGATCCACCTCGAACCCGATCGCGGGCCGAAGGCGCGCCGCAAGTCCTACTGAGGCAACCGGCGACATGACCGTGCCCAGGGAACTCGATGCGCAGGGCGGTTTGGAATCGGTCACGGCGACCGGACGTGTCGACTCGCTCACCGGAATCCGCGCCGTGGCAGCGCTGCTCGTGGTGCTCACCCACGCCGCCTACACCACCGGCAAGTATCCGCAGGGCTACCTCGGCCTGGTGTACTCGCGGATGGAGATCGGAGTGCCGATCTTCTTCGTGCTGTCCGGGTTCCTGCTGTTCGCGCCGTGGGTGAAGGCTGCCGCGTCCAGCAGTCCGGCGCCGTCGGTGCGCCGCTACGCCTGGCACCGGGTGCGCCGGATCATGCCCGCCTACGCGGTCACCGTGGTCGCGGCCTACCTCGTCTACCACTTTCGCATGGCGGGGCCCAACCCCGGGCACACCTGGGAGGGCTTGTTCCGCAATCTCACCCTCACCCAGATCTACACCGACGATTATCTCTATTCCTTTCTGCACCAGGGCCTCACCCAGATGTGGAGCCTCGCGGTCGAGGTCGCGTTCTACGTGGTGCTGCCCCTGCTGGCATACCTGTTGCTCGTGGTGCTGTGCCGACGGCGCTGGCGGCCAGGGCTGCTGCTGGCCGGGCTGGCCGGACTCGCGCTGATCTCACCCGCGTGGCTGACCCTGGTGCACACCACCGACTGGCTGCCCGACGGCGCGCAGTTGTGGCTGCCGGGTTACCTGGTGTGGTTCATCGGCGGGATGGCGCTGGCGGCGCTGCAACCGTTGGGTGTGCGGGCCTACGCGCTGGCCTGCGTCCCGCTGGCGGTGGTGAGCTACTTCATCGTGTCCACGCCGCTGGCGGGGGAGCCGACGACCTCACCGGCCGAGTTACGCGAGGCGCTGGTCAAGACCGCGTTTTATGCCGCGATCGCGACTCTGCTGGTCGCGCCGCTGGCCTTGGGGGACCAGCGGGCGGGCGCAAAACCCTTCGGGCTCTACGGGCGGATGCTGGCCAGCCGCCCCATGGTGTTCCTCGGCGAGATCTCCTATGAGATCTTCCTGATCCACCTGATCACGATGGAACTGGTCATGGTGGAGATAGTCCGCTATCCCATCTACACCGGCTCTGTCTGGCTGCTGTTCACCGGAACGCTGGTGGTGACGATCCCGCTGGCCTGGCTGCTGCACCGCTTCACTCGGGTCCGGAGCTGAGGCCCAACACCCACCCTGGGTTAGGTTAAGCTGGCCTAAGTAATCGATCAGGGATTGAGGGGCCATGTCGGACACGAAGCAGTCGCGCGGGTTCGCGGGCGCGGTACTCAAGCTACTGCGCGCGGGCGACTACGAGCTGACCGTCACCGCGAGCAGCCAGGTCACTCCGCATTATCTGCGGCTGAGTTTCCAGGCCGGCGGGCTGCTGGCCGGCCGGACACTGCATCCGACCATGTGGATCAGGATGTGGTTCTCCGACGGGGACAAGCTGCACCAGCGGGGTTACACATTGGTCAACCCGGATCCGGCGAACGACACCGTGGACGTGGAGTTCGCGCTGCACGACGGCGTCGCGTCGCGGTGGGCGCAGCAGGCCGCGCCGGGCGACACCATCGAGGTCACCGTGCTGGGAAGCAGTTTCGCTCTGCCGGAACCGCGTCCGGCCGGCTACGTCATCGTCGGCGACACGGCGTCGCTGCCGGCGATCAACTCCCTGCTCGACGCGATCGGTGACGCCCCCGCGCAGATCTTCCTGGAAGCCGCGCACGACGACGACAAGCAACTGCCCGTGGCTCGGGGGACCGACGTGACGTGGGTGGATCGCAAGAACGCGGTGAATCCCTGGTGCAGGCAGTGGAATCGGCCGCCTTCGACGCCTCCGACCACTTCGGCTGGGTGGCCTGCGACAACCGCACCACCCGCGCGGTGGCCAAGCTGCTCCGCGAGGACTACCAGATTCCCCGCAAGGCGATCAAAGCCCAGGCCTACTGGGTGGCCTGAGCCCGTCAGGTGATCTGATCAGCCTGCGCCCCCGCGGGCAGCACGATCGGCACGACGAACTCCTCGAGCATCGACCGTTCGTCGGCTTCGTCGTGGCCGGGGAACACCAGCAGCGACGTCATCACCCGGACCAGCCAGCGCGCCCGATGTTCGACCAGTTCCGGCGCGTCGGGACCCAGCGAGATCACGAACGCTTCGGTCAGCGCCTTGATCACCTCCGACTGCTCGGCCATCTCGCCGCCGATCGGCCGCTGGGTGGTCGCGAACCACGACGCCAGGGCCGGGCTCTGGCGGACGTTGCGCAGCGAGGAGAGCATGCCCTCGATGAGCCGCTCCCGCGGATCGAGCACCGACATGATCTGGTCGGTCATCTCACGGTAGAGGCGGTAACTCTCACGGTGCACGTAGGCGGTGTAGAGAGCTTCGCGGTTCTCGAAGTAGCGATACAGTGTGGCACGCGAACACCCTGCAGCCGTGGCGATTTCGTGCATACCGACACCGGCAGCCTCTTTCCTGGCGAACAGTTCGCCCGCAGCGTCGAGGATGCGGTCGGCGGCCACCTCGGTGCGGCGCGCCGCCAGCCAGTCGCCCGCCATCAGCTCGTCACCGTGAAGGGCACCGACACCGGTCGTCGCACCTAACTGCCGCCGGCCCACTCGATGCCGGACTCGTCGATCTCGAAATCCGGTATCCGTGAGAGCAATTCGGTCAGCGCCACCCGGGACTGCATCCGGGCTGCCGCGGCACCCAGGCAGTGGTGCGCGCCGTGGCTGAACGTCAGGATATTGCGCGGCCTGCGGGTGACGTCGAGTTCTGCCGCGTCAGCGCCGTACTGACGTTCGTCCCGGTTGGCGGACCCGTAGAGGAACATCACCCGCCGCCCCTCGGGGACGGTGACGTCACCGATCGTCACCTCGCGGGTCACGGTGGGTCCCAGCATCTGGACCGGGGAGGTCAGCCGCAGCAGTTCGTCGACAGCGTCGGGGATCAGCTCGGGATGTTCCGCGAGCAGGCGCCGCTGGTCGGGGCGCTGGTGCAGCAGTTGCACCGAGCCGCCCAGCATCCCGGTGGTGGTGTCGTTGCCGCCGGTGACCATCGTGAAGGTGAGCGCCAGGATCGACAGCACGCCGGCGATGTCACCGTCGGCGCCGACGCCGGCGGCCACGAGGTGAGACACCGTGCCGTCCTCCGGCTCGACGCGGCGACGTTCGATGAGCGCGGTGAAGTAGGCCATCATCCCGCCGAGCGCGTCGCCGACTGTTTCCAGCGCTCCACCGATGCCGCCCTCGGCCGTGCTGGCGGCCACGATCGCGTCGGTCCAGCCGTCGAACTGTCCGCGGTCCTCCTCGGGTACGCCGAGGTAGTGCGCGACCACCATCGACGGCAGGGGCTTGAACAGTTCGGCGACGATGTCGCCGCCACCGCGGGAGCGCAACCCCTCGATCCGCTCCCGCACGTACTCGCGGACCTTGGGTTCCACCGATTCCACCTGGCGGGGGGTGAATCCGCGGGAGACCAGTTTCCGGAACTCGGTGTGCACGGGCGGGTCCTGCATCACCATCGGCGGATTGTCCGCCAGCCCGATGAGGTCCAGCTCGCCGTAGTTGACGGTCAGGCCCTGCGCCGACGAGAACGTCTGGTGATCGCGGGCGGCGGCCCAGATGTCGGCATGCCGGGACAGCACGTAGTAGTCGTGATCCGGCCTGTCCTCGGGGACGACATGGTGGACCGGGTCATGGTCGCGCAGCGCCCGGTACATCGGCCACGGGTCACGCCAGGTCGAGGCGTCGGCCGGCTCGAACCGCACAGGAGAACCCTGAGACAGAATCGCAGTCATGTCTTATGGGTACGACAGCGCGTCCGTTTGTGTCAATAGCTGAGGTCAGATTGCCGCACCCGGGTTGAGGATGTTGTCCGGGTCGAGCGCGGCCTTGATGCGCCGGTTGAGTTCCATCACCTCTGGGCCCAGGTAGCCCGCCAACCACGGCCGTTTGAGCCTGCCGACGCCGTGCTCGCCGGTGATGGTGCCACCGAGGCGCACCGCGAGGTCCATGATCTCGCCGAACGCGGTGTGGGCCCGTTCGGTCATCGCGGCATCGGCGGGGTCGTAGACGATCAGCGGGTGGGTGTTGCCGTCGCCGGCGTGCGCGATCACCGAGATCATCAGGTCGTGCTGCTCGGCAAGCTTCTCCACCCCGGAGACCAACTCGGCCAGCGCGGGCAGCGGGACTCCCACGTCCTCGAGCAGCAGCGAACCTTTCGCCTCCACAGCGGGGATCGCGAAGCGGCGTGCGGCGACAAACGCCTCACCCTCGTCCGGGTCTTCGGACGAGAACACTTCTTTGGCACCGTGTTCGGTGAACACGCCGGCCATGTACTCGGCATCCTCGGCGCCGGCCGGCCCGCGGTCGTCGGTGGCGGCGACCATCATGGCGGCGGCGTTGCGGTCCAGCCCCATCTTCAGTTTGTCCTCGACGGCGTTGATCGCCACCCCGTCCATGAACTCCAGCATCGACGGGCGGATCCTGCCGGTGATGACGGCCACTGCATCACAGGCGGCCGACACCGAATCGAACGTCGCCACCACCGTGCAACCGCGGTGCTGAGCGGGCAGCAGCTTGAGTGTCACCTCGGTCACCACCCCGAGCGTGCCCTCGCTGCCGACGAACAACTTGGTCAGCGACAACCCGGCGACATCTTTCAGGCGGGGCCCGCCGAGCCGGACCGCGGTGCCGTCGGCCAGCACCACCTGCAGTCCGAGCACGTAGTCGGAGGTGACGCCGTACTTCACGCAACACAGGCCGCCGGCGTTGGTGGCGATGTTACCGCCGATGCTGCAGATCTCGAACGACGACGGGTCCGGCGGGTACCACATCCCGTATTCGGCGACGGCCTTCTTCACCTCGGAGTTGAGCAGCCCGGGTTGGGCGACGGCGGTGCGGGTGACCGGGTCGACGGTGACGTCGCGCATCTTCTCGGTGCTCAGCACGATGCCACCCTCGAGCGCCGTCGCGCCGCCGGACAGGCCGGTGCCCATGCCGCGCGGCACGACCGCGATCCGGTGGGACGCAGCCCATCTGAGCACGGTCTGCACCTCTTCGGTGCGCCGCGGCCGGACCACCGCCATCGGAGTGCCGGCCGCCGGGTCGGCGGCCCGGTCCTGGCGGTAGGACTCGAGGATGTCGGGATCGGTGACGACGGTGCCGTCGGGCAGCGCGGAGATCAGGCCGGCGAGAAGGTCAGCAGCCACCTTTCGATGCTACCGGGGTGCCCGGCGGTGGACCCGGCACCTGCCGGAATTGTCACGGCACATGATGGCAGTGGCGATGGCGCGCCCGTCATGGGTCAGCACCGCGATCAGCATGACGGTCCGTTTGCGCATGAACCTCGAGAGCACGGCGTAGCCGACTGCGCCGATCAGCCCGCCCACGCTCAGCGCCATCAGCACCCAGCCGAGTTGCGCCGGCTCGTTGCGGTCGGTGAAGTACTTGGGAAACAGCACGCTCTCCATCGGCATGTACAGGCCGGTGGCCGTCAGGTCCACGACCGCCAGGGTGCGCAGCACACGGTTGTTCCACACGAATCGCAGACCCTCGACGATCCCGGCCCAGACCCCGCCGGTGCGCACCGCGGGGTCCGGCCGGCCCGCGCCTTCCAGCCGGAGCACCGAGATCGCCATGATCGACAGAACGAACGCCGCAGCGGTCACCCACATGGTGTTGACACCGCCGAGCGTCGCGATCAGCAGGCCGCCGATGCCCGGACCCACGATGTAGGAGAGGTTGAAGAGCGCTTCGTAAGCGCTGTTTGCCTGGTCCAGGTCCAGGGTCCATCCCGCCCGGGTGGCCGCCTCGGGCAGCATCGTCTCGCGGGCGGTCATGCCGGCGGGGTCGAACAGCGCGCCCAGTGCCGCCAGCCCGGCCAGCACCGCGACGTTGATGACGTCGGCACCGAAGATCAGCGCCAACACCGGCACCGCCGCCACCGACAACGCCGACAGCGCATCGGAGATCATCGACACCGATCGTCGGCCGATGAAATCGACCGCGGCGCCGGCGAGCAACGTCGCCGCCAACAGCGGCAGGGTTCCCGCCATCGCCACGATCGAGGCATCGAGCGCGGATCCGGTGCGCTGCAGCACCAGCCACGGAAACGCGACGATCGAGATCCCGTTGCCGGCCCCGGCCATCAGCGCGGCGAACAGGATCAGCGACAGCGGGCCACGCCTGCTCAGCGCACTCTTTTGTGTCAGGGGATATCGGGGCGAATGTAGCAAGGCGCAGGTCGGCGCGACGACCGGTTTCCCCGTGGGCGCCGGTGGCTCACAGTGGTGTGGTGAAACTGCCCCACCCGCGCGCCCGCGGCGGGTTCGACTCCCCGGTGCGGCCGGGCTCCGGATGGCCCGGTGATCCGGCGACCAAGCGCACTGCCGCCGCACAGACGCCCGCTCAGGTGGCGACGATGGCGGCGGCGGCCGGCACCGTCGAGCAGGTCGACGCCGGCGTCTCGGTGTGCCGTGCCTGCCCACGTCTGGTGCAGTGGCGCGAGGAGGTGGCGGTGGCCAAGCGCAGGTCCTACGCCGATCAGCCGTATTGGGGCAGGCCCGCGCCCGGTTTCGGGTCGGCGCATCCGCGGGTGCTCGTTCTCGGGCTCGCACCGGCGGCCCACGGCGCGAACCGCACCGGGCGTGTGTTCACCGGCGACCGGTCGGGGGACTTCCTGTTCGGATCGCTGCACCGCAGCGGTCTGGCGAATCAAGCGTCGTGTACCGACAGCGCGGATGGGTTGGTGCTCCACGACGTTCGTGTGGTCGCCGCAGTCCGGTGCGCGCCACCCGGCAACGCGCCGACGCCGGCGGAGCGCAGCAGCTGTGCGCCCTGGCTGGATGCCGAGTGGCGGCTGACCGGCAGCGACGTCCGGGTCATCGTCGCGCTGGGCGGGTTCGCCTGGCAGTCGGCGCTGGCGCTGGTCCGCCGCTGCGGAGGGTCGGCGGGCGTGCCCGCACCGAAGTTCGGTCACGGCACGGTCGCCTCGCTGAGCACCGCGCAGGGGCCGGTGCAGCTGCTCGGGTGCTACCACCCCAGCCAGCAGAACACCTTCACGGGCAGGCTCACCCCGGCGATGATGGACGAGATTTTCGCGACCGCGCTGACGATCTCGGCGTGATACGGACGCGCTGAACAGCGGGGAACGGAACGTGGCCTGCGGGCGTTGCACTCATAATGCGTCTTTCCGTACTCGACCTCGTTCCCGTGCGCTCGGACCAGAGCACGTCGAATGCGCTGGCCGCGACAACCCGTCTCGCACAGGTCGCCGACCGGCTCGGCTACACCCGCTACTGGCTCGCCGAGCACCACAACATGCCGTCGGTCGCCGCCACCAGCCCCCCGGTGCTGATCGCCCATCTGGCCGCTCACACCTCGGCGCTGCGGCTCGGGTCGGGAGGCGTGATGCTGCCCAATCACGCGCCGCTGGCCGTCGCAGAGCAGTTCGCGCTGCTGGAAGCGGCACACCCGGGACGCATCGACCTGGGCATCGGCCGCGCTCCCGGCTCGGACCCGGTGACGTCGATGGCGCTGCGCGGTCCGGCGGGACGCGACGATCGGGACATCGAGGCGTTCCCCGAGTACCTCGACGACGTGGTCGCCCTGATGAGCGCGCACGGTGTCCAGGTGTCGTTGCCCCGCGACCTGATGCGTGAGACCTACATCCTCAAGGCCACCCCGGCAGCGGCCACCGTGCCCACGCTGTGGCTGCTCGGATCGTCGATGTACTCGGCGCGTCTGGCTGCCGCGAAGGGCCTGCCCTACGTGTTCGCCCACCACTTCTCCGGTCAGGGCACCGACGAGGCGTTGCGGACCTACCGCGCCGAATTCCGCCCCAGTGATCTCGCTTCGGAGCCGGTCACATTCCTGACGGTCAACGCCGCCGTGGCCGACACCCGGGACGAGGCGATGCGGTTGATCCAGCCGAACCTGCAGATGATGGGCCGGCTGCGGACGGGGCAACCGATGGTGCCGCTCGACCTCGTCGAGGACGCCGAACAGCAACGGGTTAGCGCCCACGCCCAGGCCGTTGTCGAGGCGGGGTTGCGGCAGGCGGTGGTGGGTTCGCCGGCGGAGGCGGCCGATCAGCTGCGTGCTCTGGCCGACCGGTTCGACGTCGACGAGGTGATGATCCACCCGGTCGCCTCGGCGTTTCGCGGCACGGACCCGGCGACGGCGCCCGCGCGCGAGACCACGCTGGAGCTGCTCGCCAAGGACCTCTTCTAGGGCTTCGGCGTGAGCCGCACGATCGGAATGGGCCGCGACGTCCGCTTCTGGTAGCCGTTGTAGCGATCGGAGTTCTGCTTGTTGGCCAGCGACCACATCCGGGCGTAGTCGGGATCGTCGGGCAGCACCGGTGTCGCCGTGACGGCCAGCCGCTTCGGGCCGAGGTTGATCTCGACGTCGGGGTCGGCCTTGAGGTTGTGATACCAGCCGGGCGCCTTGGGGTCACCGCCCTTGGAGGCGACGACCAGGTAGTCACCGCGGTCGGCGAAGTAGGACAGGGTGTTGGTGCGCTGCTTGCCGGTCTTGGCGCCGACGGTGTGCAACAACAGGCTGGGCGGGACACCGGGAAGTGGGATGCGATGCCCGATCCGGCCGTTGGTGCCTTTGTAGAGTGCGTCGTGCGTCATCAGCAGTCGCCATCCGACGTTCTTCTCCAACCAGCGTGCGATGCTCATCTCGTCAATCCTTCTCATCTACGTCGATCCGCGCCAGCGCCTCACGTAACAGCCGCCCGGATTCCTCGCGGTCGGGGTCGCGTCGCACAAGCATGCCCTTGGCGAACGAGAACTTGTCGCCGGCCCGGCGCGGCACCACGTGCAGGTGGATGTGGAACACCGACTGGAACGCGGCCCTGCCGTCGTTGATGACGATGTTGTTGCCGTCGGCGTGCAGGCCCGACGCGCGTGCCGCGTTGGCGATGCGCTGTCCGATGGCCGCCATGCCCGCCACGGTGCCCGGAGGGGTGTCGGTGAGGTCGACGGTGTGGCGCTTGGGGAAGACCAGCGTGTGGCCGCGGGTGAACGGACGAATGTCGAGGATGGCGAGACAGTCGTCGTCCTCGTGGACGCGGACGGCGGGGGCTTCTCCGGCGACGATGGCGCAGAACACGCAGGGCATCCCGCCACGCTAGACGCAGGGAATCGCCACGGTCCACACCGTTCCGGCGCACAATGGCCGACATGATGGCCGACGGGACGGCCGACGTGGACCCCGACGACGTCGTGTTCTCCGGTGCGGCGGTGCAGGCGCGTCTGTTGGCCGACGGAGCGATCACCGCGCCTGCGCTGGTCGAGCGATACCTCGACCGCATCGTCGCACTGGACCCGGTGCTGCGCTGCTACCGCGTGGTGATGGCTGACAGTGCCCGGCTGCAGGCGGCCCGAGCGCAGGACCGGCTCGATGCGGGGGAGCGCTCGCCGCTGCTCGGTGTGCCCATCGCGATCAAGGACGACGTGGATGTGGCCGGCGAGGTGACCACCTACGGCAGTGCCGCGCACGGCCCGGCGCGCACCGACGACGCCGAGGTGGTCCGCCGGCTTCGCACCGCGGGCACGGTGATCCTCGGCAAGACCGCCGTGCCGGAGATGTGATCTGGCCGTTCACCGAGACGGTGACCTTCGGCGCGACGCGCAATCCGTACAACACCGCTTTCACGCCGGGAGGCAGCAGCGGCGGCAGTGGTGCCGCGGTGGCGGCAGGGCTCGCCGCGATGGCACTGGGGTCCGACGGGATGGGTTCCATCAGAATCCCTTCCACGTGGTGTGGACTGTTCGGGATCAAGCCCCAGCGGGGCCGGGTGCCGTTGGCGCCGCACGAGGACGCCTGGAACGGGCTCAGCGTCAACGGCCCGATGGCACGGACCGTCGAGGACGCGGCGCTGTTCCTGGACGCGACGACGATGCTGCCGGTGCCCGACGGCGGTTTCCTCGGTGCTGCCCGAAGCGCGCCCGGTCGACTGCGAATAGCGGTGAGCACCAAGGTCCCGCCGCCCCTGCTCGCCAGGGTCGGTCCGCAGCAGCGGGCCGCCGTCGTCGAGGCCGCGGCGTTGCTCCGCGACCTCGGTCACCAGGTCGTGGTGCGCGAGCCGGACTATCCACCCGCTGCGGTGTACGCCCAGGCGCTGCCGAGGTACTTCCGCGGGGTGCACGACGACGTCCGTACGCTGCCGAGGCCCGAACGGCTGGACCCGCGGGCCCGCGCCTTCGCACGGTTGGGCGCCCTGGTCTCCGACCGCAGGCTGCAGACCATGCGGGCCGCCGAAGCTGTTCTCGCCGAACGCATCATGTCGATCTTCGACGACGTCGACGTGGTGGTCACGCCGGGTACGGCGGCGGGGCCGTCACGCATCGGGGCCTATCAACGGCGGGGCGCGATCGCCACCCTGGCGCTGGTGTCGGCCCGGGTGCCGTTCCAGGCGATGTTCAATGTGACGGGCCAACCCGCTGCGGTGGTGCCTTGGGGGCAGGGCACTTCGGGCATCCCGACCTCGATCCAGTTGGTGGGCAGGCCCTGTGACGATGCGACGCTGTTGTCGCTGGGCGCGCAGATCGAGCAGGCGAGGCCTTGGGCGCAGCGCCGCCCCGCGGTGTCCTAGGCCGTGACGGCATGCCTCCAGGCGGCGAGCTTGGCCTCGAACGGCATCGTGTGCGCCGGGCTGGTGGAGGGCAGGCGCGCATGGCGCAGCTGCGGGCTGACGCCAACGAGACGCAGGTAGTTTCGCTCTGCGGCCGCGCCGTTGAAGCACACCTGCGTGATCGTCGGGTGCGCCGCGAAGAATGCGCCGACGTCGTTGGCGACCATGCTGTCCCGTTCGACCGCGGCATCCAGGCTGCCCACCCGTCGGCAGTTTCGCAGCACGTCCCACACGGCCACTCCGGCGGGAGTCAGGGCCACCACACGCTCGCCGTACGGCGCTGCGGGGTCGAAACCGTAGAGCCCCTCACCGGTGATCCGCCAGAACGCGTTGCGTGGATGCGCGTAGTACTGCTGCGCCTGCAGCGACGCGACGCCGGGCATGTTGCCGAGGATCAGGATGCGTGCACCTGCGCCGACGAGCGGCGGGAAGCTCTCGAGCGTCGGCGACGTCATTGTTCATGTCTATCGCACCGGTGGGCGCCGTATACCTTGGGCAGGTGCGTGACGAAGTCGATCTCGAGGCATCCGGACTGCTCGATGGGCTCGAAGGGAAGGCGCGGGCAGAGCGCGCCGAGCTGATCCCCTGGCTGATCGAGCGTGGGGTGAGCCTCGAGCAGATCCGTGGTACCTCGGCACCCATGATGCTGGCGTCGCGGCGAGTCATCGGTGACGACGGTCAGTACGTCTCTGCGCGGGAGGCCGCCGCCAAGGCGGGGGTCGATGTTGATCTGTTCCAGCGGATGCAACGTGCGATGGGTCTGCCGCGGGTCGAGGATCCGGACGCTGCGGTGTTCCTGCGCGCCGACGCGGAGTCCGCCAAGTTCACCCGGGAGTTCCTCGACGCGGGCATT
The DNA here is from genome assembly GCF_049683355.1 of Mycobacterium sp. Taxonomy (GTDB): domain Bacteria; phylum Actinomycetota; class Actinomycetes; order Mycobacteriales; family Mycobacteriaceae; genus Mycobacterium. Next base: position 8,236 of record NZ_JBAUJB010000014.1, on the reverse strand, counting down.
AAGCCCGACGAGCTGCTGCAGATCACCCGGCTGCTCGGTGACGGCCTGTCACGGGCCGCGGAGGCGATGCGCCATGCCGCGCTGGCTGCCGTGATACAGCCCGGCGCAACCGAATTGGAGATCGCGCAAGCCTCCGAGGTACTGGTAGGCAACGTGGCACCCCTGCTGGGCCCGATGATCGAAGAGGTGCTGTTGCTGCAGTTGCGCCACGCGATCGAGACCGAAGCCGTCAACGCGACCGAGCGGGCCGAAGGCCAGCACCTGCCCGGCGCGCGGCTGGTGACGATCGGGTTCGCGGACCTCGTCGGCTTCACAAGCCTGGGCGAAGCGCTACAGCCCGAAGATCTCGAGCGGCTTTCGCAGCGGCTGGCCCTGTTGACCCGCGACGTGGCGGTCGGGCCGGTGCGATTCATCAAGACCATCGGTGACGAGGTGATGCTCGTCAGCCCGGACCCGGCGCCGCTGCTGGACGCGGTCCTGCAGTTGGTCGATGCCACCGAGAGCGACGACGGGTTCCCCCGGCTGAGGGCCGGCGTCGCGACCGGCATGGCCGTCAGCCGGGAGGGGGACTGGTTCGGCAGCCCGGTCAACCTGGCGGCCCGGGTGACCGGCGCGGCGCGGCCCGGTTCGGTGCTCGTGGCCGAGGCGACACGCGAGGCGATCGGCGACGACGACCGCTTCACGTGGTCGTTTGCTGGTGCGAAACACCTCAAAGGGATCAAGCCCGACGTCAAGGCCTTCAGGGCGCGACGGGCGGAGTGACATCCGTCTGACGGTCACCGGATTGATGACTTCGGCATTCACCTTGATAGCGACTGTCATAGTGATACTTTCTGGCGGCACAACGTCACATCGGCAGACGAACCGAGGGGCACACGATGGCAGAGCTCAGCGCACGTGAGTCGGAGTCGCTGGAGTCCTACCGGCGATACGTCGCGCAGCGCGAACGATGTGTGGCGGGGGATGCACCCTGGTCGACCATCGGACGATGGTTCACCGAAGACGCGGTCTTCATCGACCCGGCCTGGGGCCGGGTGCAGGGGCGTGACGAGATCACCCGGTTTCTCGACCACGCGATGGCGGGATTCCAGGGGTGGAGCTTCCCGGAGGAGTGGACCATGGTCGACGGTGACCGCCTGGTCACCTTCTGGTGGAATCGCTTGCCCGGCACGCACAGGCGATGGTCGACACCGCGGGCAGCGGTGCGATCGTCAACATCTCGTCGCGGGCCTCCGACATGGTGATGCCGTCGTTCGCGGCATACGGCGCGGGAAAAGCCGCACTCAACCAGATGACCCGCGACCTCGCAGCCGAATTCGCCCCCGTCGTTCGGGTGAACGGGATCATCGTCGGCGGCGTTGCCACCCAGGGTCTCGACCTGGTGCTCACCAACGCCGAACTACGGGCCCAGTTCGAAGCCAACACCCCCATGGGCCGTCCGGGAACCCCCAAGGACATCGCCTGCGCCGCACTCTATCTGAGCTCTCCGGCGTCGGCGTGGGTCACCGGCAAACTGCTTCACGTCGACGGTGGTTGCGAACGGCCGGCCATGGAGGTGCCGGTACCACGACTGCGCCCTACCGCCGGCGGTGCGTGAACGACAAGCGATCCCCGCACCAGGGGAGCGTCATCGCCGGCGGCGACGTGTCGGCGGGATCGGTCCGGCCAACCCGCGGGTCACCAGTTGCAGTGCCTGCTCGGTGAGAGCGTGCAGGGATTCACTCTGGCCGTGGGCCAACCACCATTCGTAGGCGTACTCGACCGCTGCGACGGCCGCGCGCACGAGTACCCCGGCCCGCATGTCTGCCGCGGGAACGGTGTCGTCCCAGCGGCGTGCCACCGCCCCGATCAACTCGTCGTAGTCCTCGCGGTTCAGCAGGGACGCTCGCCGCAGCTCTGCCGGCGCCGACGCCATCGCCTGGCGCCACAGTTCCAGTGTCTCGTCGTCGTCCACGAACTGAGAGGTGCGGGCCAGGATCGCCGCGGCCAGGGAATCCACGACGTCCTCGTCCTGCGGACGCGCATGGAAGTTGGCCACGATCTCGGCCCGTCCACGCTGGGTGGCCCCGAGAAGAAGGTGCTCCTTGCTCGGAACGTGCCGGAAGAAGGTGCTGGGTGAAATGCCCACCTCTTCGGCGATCGCCTCGGTGGTGACGTTGTCGAAACCATGCGCGGCGAACATCCGCAGCGCAGCGTGCTGGATGTCGGCGCGCAGTGCGTTTCGCTGCCGCTCGCGCAGCGAGACCGCTGCGGTGCCGCCGCCGGGCTCCTGCGTGGGGGGCATTGGTCACCTCGGTGCTCGATGTGCGGGCAGGAACGGGATCTCTCAGCGGAATTCGGAACCTCCGCGCTCGGGGATCTCAGTCTTCAGAATGTGGGACCAACTGTCAACATCGGTGTCACTGTTATCCTGATGAGGGGGTGATCAGCGCGAGGGGGTGAACCCGCGCAGCCGCAAACTGTTGCTGACCACGAACACCGAGCTGAACGCCATTGCGGCACCGGCGATCATCGGGTTGAGGAGTCCGGCCGCGGCAAGCGGTAGCGCGGCGACGTTGTACCCGAACGCCCAGAAGAGGTTGCCCTTGATCGTGCTCAACGTCCTGCGGGACAACCGGATCGCGTCAGGCACCGCCCGGAGGTCGTCACCGACGATCGTCAGATCGCTCGCCTCGATGGCCACGTCGGTTCCGCTGCCCATGGCCAGCCCCAGGTCGGCCTGCGCCAGTGCGGCTGCGTCGTTGACGCCATCACCCACCATGGCCACGACCTTGCCGTCGCTCTGAAGGCGCTTGACGGTGTCGGCTTTGTCCTGTGGCAGTACGCCGGCGATCACCGCGTCGATGCCCACCTGCGCCGCCACCGTGCGGGCGACCGCTTCGTTGTCACCGGTCACCATGATCGGGGTGAGCCCGAGGCGTTTCAGCAGGGAAATCGCTTCGGCGGAAGTCGGTTTCACTGCGTCAGCCACCATCAGCAGCCCGCGGGCGCGCCCGTCCCACGCCACGCCGACGGCTGTCCGGCCTTCCAACTCCGCCTGGTGAGCGGCAAGAGCCAGATCCTCGGGTACGTCGAAAGAACGGTCGGCCAGTAGCTTCATCCGGCCCAGCAGCACGGGGTGGCCGTCGACGGTGCCCTCGACGCCCAGGCCCCTCAGGTTGGTGAACGCCTCGACCCCCGGCAGTTCGCCGAGCTTGTCCCTGGCGCCGGCGGAGATCGCCCGGGCGATGGGATGTTCGGACGGACTCTCCACGGCGCCGGCGATTCTCAGCACCTCGTCGGGTTGCTCGTCGCCGACGGCGAACACGTCGAACAGCGTCATCGTGCCGGTCGTGACGGTGCCGGTCTTGTCGAGGATCACCGTGTCGACCTGTCGGGTGGACTCCAGGACCTCGGGCCCCTTGATCAGGATGCCCAACTGCGCCCCGCGCCCTGTCCCGACCATGAGCGCGGTGGGCGTGGCCAGCCCGAGTGCGCAGGGGCACGCGATGATCAGCACCGCGACCGCCGCCGTGAACGCGGCAGCGGCCGAAGCGCCCGCCCCGACCCAGAAGCCAAGCGTCGCCACCGACAACATGATCACGATCGGTACGAAGACCGCCGAGATCCGGTCGGCCAGCCGCTGCGCCTGGGCCTTGCCGTTCTGCGCGTCCTCGACCAGCCGTGCCATCTGGGCCAGTTGGCTGTCGGAGCCCACGCGTTCGGCGCGCACCACCAGCCGGCCGTCGACATTGACCGTCGCACCCACCACCTGGTCGCCGGGTTGCACCTCCTCGGGCACCGATTCGCCGGTCAGCATCGACGCATCGACGGCCGAACTGCCGTCGATGACCACGCCGTCGGCGGCGATCTTCTCCCCGGGCCGAACCACGAACTCGTCCGCGACACCCAGCAGGTCGACCGGTATGCGCTGCTCTACGCCGTCCTTGAGGACCGACACCTCCTTGGCGCCCATCTCCATCAGCGCCCGCAGGGCTGCGCCCGCTCGCCGCTTGGCGCGTGCTTCGAAATAGCGTCCGGCGACGATGAACGTCGTCACCCCGGCGGCGGCTTCGAGATAGATGTTGGCGGTGCCGTCGGTGCGGGCGATGGTCAGCTCGAAGGCATGAGTCATGCCCGGCGTCCCGGCGGTACCCCAGAACAGCGCGTAGACCGACCAGCCGAGGGCGGCCAGCGTGCCGATCGAGATCAGCGTGTCCATGGTCGCGGTCCCGTGCCGAAGGTTCGTCCACGCCGCCTGATGGAACGGCCATGCACCCCACACCACGACGGGGGCCGCCAAGGTCAGCGACAGCCACTGCCAGTACGTGAACTGCAATGCCGGTGCCATCGCCATCGCGATCACCGGGACCGACAGCATCACGCAGATCAGCAGGCGCCGACGGAGCGCCGCGGTCGGGTCGTCGACAGGACCGTCTGCCGTCGGGGTCGGCTCGGGCAACCGGGCCTGGTAGCCGGCCGACTCCACAGCGGCCACGAGTTCTTCCGGGGTGACGTCATCACCGAACTGCACGCGGGCCTTCTCGGTCGCGAAGTTGACGGTGGCGACCACGTTGTCGAGTTTGTTGAGTTTCTTCTCGACGCGCATCGCGCAGGATGCGCACGTCATCCCGCTGATGGACAGGTCGACCGACGTCATCGACCGGCCTCGCCGTGCGCGGGCAGGTGCTCGCTCGTCGACGGGGAGTGCGGCACCGGGCCGTCGGGCTCGGGGCCGAAGGTGCCGCCCACCCAGGCGGAGACCGCGAACACCGCGACGAGCGCGGCGGCGAACACTGCGATCCTGGTGACTACGTTCACGGCGGCGCCTGTCATCCGGCCAGCTGGTAGCCGGCCTCTTCCACGGCGGCGCGGACGGCCGAGCTGTCCACCGGCTCGGTGCTGTCGATCGTCACCGTACCTTTGGAGAGGTCGATGTCGACGTCGACGACGCCGGGAACGGCGCTCAGTTCGGCGCGCACCGAGGAGGCGCACCCTGCGCAGGTCATTCCCGCGACGGTGAAGGTGGTGGATCGCATGGGGTTCCTCTCCGGAGATGACGTGCTTGACACCTGTGTACCATACCCCCCTAGGGTATTCAAGAGGTTTGGAAGGGAGCAGGAACGGATGCGGAAACACAGTGTGCAGGTTGGAGTGGGTGCCGTGGGTGCCACCCTGGTGCTGCTGATGGCGGGATGCAGCAGTGACAGCACCGAGGCCGGGCAGGACACCGCGACGCCACCGCAGGCGTCGACCTCACAAGCGGCCGAAGGACACGACGGTGCGCACAGTGACGCGCACAACGACGCGGATGTGGCGTTCGCCCGCGACATGATTCCCCATCACGAGCAGGCCATCGTGATGAGCGACATCATCTCGGCCAAGCAGGGCATCGATCCGCGCGTCATCGAGCTCGCCAACCAGATCAAGGCCGCGCAGGGACCCGAGATCGAGACGATGACGGGCTGGCTCGCGCAGTGGGGCGCAGCTCCGGCACCGTCCGGACACGAGGGCCACGACATGCCCGGCGACCAGCCCATGCACGGGTCCGTGCACGAGGCGATGGGGATGATGACCGACCAGCAACTCGAAGAGCTGCGGCAGGCCCAGGGCGCAGATGCCAGCAGGCAGTTCCTCACCGGGATGATCCAGCATCACGAAGGTGCGGTGACGATGGCGCAGACCGAGATCGACGCCGGCCAGTTCGCGCCCGCCGTTGCGCTGGCAACCGAGATCATCGAAGCCCAGGTGCGCGAAATCGACACGATGAGGCAGATCCTGGACTCCATGTAGCGCATGGCAGCATCGCCGGCATGAGGATTCTCGTCCAGCTGGTCACCTCCGCGCGCGTGACGGTCGGTGCCGGCTCGGCGGCCGAAACGGTCGCCGAGATCCGGCCCGACGGCCAGGGCCTGCTCGCGCTGGTGGGGGTCACCCACACCGATGACGTCGGCACCGCCCGGAAGCTGGCCGAAAAGCTCTGGCAAATGCGGGTTCTGGACGACGAGAAATCCGCGAGTGTCGCCGGCGCACCGATCCTGGTGGTCAGCCAGTTCACGCTGTACGGCAACACCGCCAAGGGGCGACGCCCGACGTGGAACGCCGCGGCACCCGGTACAGTCGCCGAACCGCTGGTCGATGCGTTAGCCGAGGCGCTGACCGGCCTCGGCGCCCGCGTGCAGACCGGCGTGTTCGGCGCACACATGCGGGTCGACCTCGTCAACGACGGCCCGGTCACCGTGCTGCTGGAGCTGTGATGATCACTGCACCGGCGTCGGTACTCCTTCGGACGGTTGCACGATCACGAAGCCGTTGCCGTAGAACGACACCTGCACCGCTTCACCCGAGCCGCGGCCGATCAGGGCGCCGGCCTTGAAGCTCGTCTTCAGCTGTGTCTGCAGGTTCGCCGACCAGGCCACCACCGCATTGGTATCGGCGAACGTGGGAGCCTCGGCCGCATCGAGCACCACGGGTGGGCCGTGCGTGGTGAGTGCCACCCATCCCGTGCCGCGCAGCGTCGTGTTGAACAAGCCCCCGGTCGCGATGCTCGCACCCTTGACCCGCTCGATGTTCCAGTCGAGGCTCGACGAAAACGCCAGCACGTTGCCGCCGCTGATGGACAGGCCCGAGTTGGTGAGGTTGAGCAGGTGCACGTCATAGGCGAACTCGGCGAGGAAGACGTCCCCCTGGCCGGAGCAGCGCATCAACGGCAGCCCTTCACCGGTGAGGGCCTTCTTGATGAACTTCGACGCCCCGCCGCCTTCGAAGGCGAAGTCCACATTGCCTTGGTAGGCGACCATGGACCCCTGCCGGGCCATGAACGGCTCGCCCAGGCGGACCCTCAGCAGCCTCGAGTTCTGGTTGGCGACCGCCTTGTCTTCTTTTTCGCTGAACCGTCCGTCGACCAGGTCCCCGCTGATGCCGGCGAATCCGTCAGCGCCTCCGGTCGGGTGGGGTTGCGCCTGCACCTGATGCCGGCCCTGCGGCTGGGCTGCGTGCTGGCCATGGCTGCTCTCCTGTGATGCGGGTTGCGGACCCGGTCCGCCGCCACCGAGCGGCGCGCGGATCACCTGACCTTGCTGGGAGACCTGGTCGGTCCACTGCTGCCCGTCGAACCACCGGTATTCGTAGCGGCCCTCCGGATCGGGCTGCCAACTGCCTTGTCCAGGTCCTGTCACCGCTGCCTCCTTAACGTACGACCGGATCCCCACCCTATGCCGCGAGAACCCGGCAGCTGGCATTCTTGGGTGATGGCAAAGGAAATCGACCGGCAGCGGGCACAGGGCGCCCTCGCGGTGATCAGGCAACATCCCGGCATGGTGTTGTTCGCGCTGTCGCCGGTGCTGGTGGGGCTCGGTGTCGTGTGGTGGCTTTTCGGTGCCGGCTGGGCGGCGCTGCTGCTGATCGCGGCGGTGCTCGGCGGCGGCGCAGCGGTGCTGATGAAGCGTCGCTGACGTCGGCTCGTTGACCGGTTTCGCCGGTGGCGAACTGCTGCCCCCAGCGGTGTAACGGTGTAAGCATGTAATCATGAGACACCATCCCCACAGCCGCAGGCCGGGCCGCTCCGGCGGCTGGCAGCAGGCCGATCAACCCGATGCCACCGATGCCACCGACTGGATCGCCGGCCGGCTGCCCGAAGACTGGTTCGCCGGTGACCCGGAGGTCATCGTCGACCGCGAAGAGATCACCGTGATCGGCCGACTGCCAGAAGGCGCCGGCAGTTCGGAGAGCGAGGCTCGCGCGTCGGGTCGCGCCGCGCGGTTCCGTGAGCAGACGCGCGCGGAACGGATGCACATCGCCGACGAAGCCGAGGCGCGGTACGGCCGCAAGGTGGCCTGGGGCGTCGAGATCGCAGCGACCGACGCCGCTCCCGAGCGAATCCTGTTCACCCACATGGCGGTACCGGTCATGACCCGGCTCCGGCAACCGGAACGCCAGGTGCTCGACACGCTGGTGGACGCGGGCGTGGCCCGGTCCCGCTCCGACGCGCTGGCGTGGTCGGTCCGGTTGGTCGGTGAACACGCCGACGAATGGCTGGGAAAGCTGCGTGAGGCGATGCGCAACGTCGACGATCTGCGCGCAGAAGGCCCGCAGGTCTAGACCCGGCGGATCAGGTCAGGGGTTCGACGCCCACGTAACAGGAACTCAACGCCGAGGTCTGCGACAACGGGTCCACCGGGCCGGCGTCGACGAGCAGGTTCCGGTTGGCGCCGAACGACAGTGGCTCGGCGCCTCCGCGCGGGTCGAATATGCGTGA
>NZ_JBAUJB010000013.1:0-37374 GCF_049683355.1 Mycobacterium sp. | reverse complement strand
TGCTCGTCGTCGCGGCGGTGGCGCCGTTCCTGGTACTCGCGGTGCTGATGTCGGCGCCCTACATCGGTCCGCTCTTCGGCCGCGGGGGCTGGTCGCTGGTGTGGGGTGTGGTGGTCGCGTTCCACGTAGTCTGGCTCGCCGTCTCGACCGCGCTGCTCGGTGTCTTCGGGGTCATCGGGCCGGGTCGAATCGGATGGCGCGCGTTGGTGCCGGGCGCATTCAGCACGGGCGCCATCGTGGCGGGGTTTCTGCAGGGGTTCGTGCTGTTCCTGGCGATCCCGATCCCGTGGTCGGCGCCGTTCGGGGGCCTGCCCATCATCGGCGCCGTCACCGCCCTGGCGCTGTGGCTGTTCGTCCTGCACATCCTGGTGCTGTGCGGATTCCGGGCCACGGTGGTCTTCGACCAGTTGCTACGCGACAAGTAAGACCTGACCGATGCCTGCCGAGACCGCGATTCACTTCTTCCTGCAACTGACCGTCATCCTCGCGGCGTGCCGACTCGCGGGCCTGGTCGCGCAACGCCTCGGACAGCCGCAGGTCGTCGGGGAGATGATCGCCGGCGTCGTCCTCGGCCCGTCGTTGTTCGGCCGGATCGCACCCGGCATTCAAGACGCGTTGTTCCCGTCGGGTACGGCGAACACCGTTCTCTACACCACGGCGCAGATCGGCCTGGTGCTCTACATGTTCATCATCGGGCTCAACTTCGACGTCAACCACGTCAGACAGCGGGCCGGCACCGCGGTGGCAGTCTCCGCGGCGGGCACCATCGTTCCGCTGATCCTCGGGGCGCTGCTCGCCGTACCACTGCTCGGCGGCGGCTTCTTCGGCGCGGATGTCAACGTCGGCATGGCGATGATGTTCCTCGGTGCGGCCATCGCGACCACCGCATTTCCCATGCTCGCCAGGATCATCTTCGAAAAAGGGCTTTCCGGAACGACTCTGGGCACGCTCGCCTTGGCGTGCGGCGCCACCTCCGACGCCATCTCCTGGTGCATCCTGGCGGTGGTGCTGGCGGTCCACGGGGGCAGTCCCGCCCTGGCCGTCGTCGCGATCGTCGGCGGCGTTCTCTACAGCGTGCTGCTCCTGACGGTCGGGCGGCGGGCGTTACGCGTGCTCGGCAGGGTCTCAGAGGACCGACAGACCATCACCACACCGGTGTTGAGCACCGTCCTGATCCTGCTCATGGCGTGTGCCTGGGTCACCGACACCATCGGCATCTACGCGATATTCGGTGCGTTCATCCTGGGTGTGGCGATGCCGTCCGGCTTCTTCGCCGAACGCCTCACCGGCACTCTGGAGCCACTCACCACCACCTTTCTGCTGCCGCTGTTCTTCGTCTACTCGGGTCTCAACACCCAGATCGGTCTGGTGAACACGCCGACGCTGTGGGCGGTGACGTTCGGTGTACTCGTCGTCGCCATCGCAGGAAAAGGAGTTGCATGCGCAGTTGCTGCCCGTCTCAGCAAGGTGTCGTTGCGTGAATCCGTCGCACTGGGCTCATTGATGAATGCCCGCGGATTGATCGAACTCATACTGCTCAATATCGGACTCGAAGCGGGCATCATCACCCCGACGCTTTTCACCATTCTGGTGTTGGTGGCCATTGTCACGACGCTGATGGCATCACCCGTTTTCGAATTCGTCTACGGACGCCATCGGGACGTGAACAACACCTCGTGAACATGCATCCGACTTGTCGGCCGACCCCGCAGAACGCTTCTTTCGTCGCTGGCAAGGCCCTTACCGCGTGTAACGTTGCCCACGCTGGGACACTCCTTCAGCCCATCACGAGAAGGGGAAATGCGTGGACAGGCAAGCGCAGCTTTCGCACCTGGATGCCGAGGCGCGACAAGCGCTGGCGCGGAGAATCAGGAGTCAACTGTCGTCAGAATCCGACGCTCCCGCGGCAGATCACGATGTCGCCATAGTGGGCGGCGGCATCGCGGCGCTCACCCTGGCGTTGGAGATTCTCGGTCGGCGACCCGAAACGCGAGTTCAGATCATCGAACCGGTCGCCTACCCGGTGCCCGAAGTCACCCACACCGTCGGTGAATCCACCGTTGAAGTGTCCGCGCTTTACCTACGGGATCGCCTCGGTCTGGGCGATCACCTGAGCACGTCACACATTCGTAAGATGGGTCTGCGGATGTTTTTCTCACACAACGGAAACACCGACATTTCGCAGCGAATGGAGCTCGGAGGTTCCACATTCGTGCCGTTGGTCACTTACCAGATCGATCGCGGCCGGCTGGAAAACGAATTGCACCGCCGGTGCATTTCAAAAAATGTCGACATCGCTTGCGGCCGAGTCCGGTCGGTGGAATTCGGCGCCGCAAATATTCCGCACCGGATTGCCTTTCAGAATGGCGAGAAAGTTTCCGAGGCGACAGCACGTTGGGTGGTCGACGCATCGGGGCGCAATCGGGTGCTGCCCCGGCAACTCGATCTCAAGCACACCAACGAACACCATTGCAACGCAGTGTGGTTACGTGTCGCCACGGAAATCGACGTCAATCGATGGAGCGAGGACCCGGCGTTCCACAATCGCCTCGTCGAGGGTGACCGCGCGATGTCGACGAATCACCTGATGGGCGAGGGCTACTGGGTGTGGCTGATCCGGCTGGCCTCCGGCGCCACCAGCGTCGGCATCGTCGCCGACCCGGCATTCCACGCATTCGACGACTACAACACGCTGAGCAAAGCCATGGCCTGGCTTGGTGAGCACGAACCGCAGTGCGCCGCGGTCCTCGCCGAGAACGACGAGCTCATCCGCGACTTCCGTGTCATGAAGAAGTACAGCCACGGCGTGACCAAGATCTTCGACGCTGCCGACCGCTGGTGTCTCACCGGCGACGCCGGTGTGTTCCTGGATCCGCTGTACTCGTCGGGGCTGGATCTGGTGGCGATCGGCAACGGCTTGATCACCGACATGATCACCCGGGAACTCGACGGCGAGAACGTCGTCGCGCGGGCGAAGATCAGCGACACCCTCTTCCGATCGCTGACCGACATGTGGCTGGCGATCTATCAGGATCAGTACATCCTGATGGGCACGCCGAACGTGATGTCGGCCAAGGTCGTCTGGGACATCGCCTTCTACTGGGGGTTCGTCGGCCTGCTCTACAGGAACGATCGGTTCGTCCGTGTCGCCGACGACCCCGACTTCGTACCGCAGCTGGAGGGGTTGATCGCCCTGAGCAATCGGGTGCAACGATTCTTCCGCGAATGGGCGACCGTGGAGCGCAGCACCTCCTCGGTCCCCTTCCTGGACCTATACGCGCCGCTGAACTTCATGGTTTCGCTGCACGAGGCGATGGTCGAGCCGGCACCGAACTTCGCCGAGCGGTTCGATACCAACGCCCGGTTGCTGCACCAGTTGGCAGGTCAACTCGTCGAGACCGTCCTCGCGGAGAAGTCCTCGATGTTCGGAGACGACGACGTGATGCGGCAGATGCAGGCCTGGCAGCGTGATGCGCTGCTACGCGAGCTGCGGACCATCTACCGCCGTGAGCAGGCGACCAACCCCGTCAGCGACGGCTGGATCGTCACCGCCGCACCGGCGCTCCAGTCGAGTTGACCGCCGCCTTGGGACGAGTTCTGCGGGGCCGTGAGGCCAGAGGATGAGCATGCTTACTGAAGACAGCACCCACGAACCGTTGGCGATCGTCGGTATCGGCTGCCGATTCCCGGGCGGTGCCGACTCCGCGGAGCGGTTCTGGGAGTTGCTGCGCACCGAGACCGACGCCACCTGCGTCGTACCAGAGACACGCTGGAACGCCGCGCGGTACCACGACCCGAATCCGGCCAAGATCGGCAAGATGGTCACCCGCCGAGGCGGATTCCTCAGTGAGATCGACCAGTTCGATCCGCAGTTCTTCGGGATGTCCCCGCGAGAGGCGCACTCACTGGACCCGCAGCAGCGTCTCCTGCTGCAGGCCACCTGGGAGGCGCTGGAGGACGCGGGAATCCCCGCCGACACCGTGGCGGGCACCGATGTCGGGGTCTTCGTCGGTGGTTTCACGCTGGATTACCAGCTGTTGCAGAATCAGGGCCGCACCAGTCGCTACCGGTTCAAGTCCCATTCCGCCACCGGGATGATGATGACGATGCTGGCGAACCGGCTGTCCTACGCTTTCGACCTTCGCGGACCCAGCATGTCGATCGACACGGCGTGTTCCAGTTCGCTCGTCGCGGTGCACCTTGCGGCACAGAGCATCTGGAACGGCGAAAGCCATATGGCCCTGGCCGGCGGGGTCAACATCATGGCCGGCCCCAACACTGCGATCGCCGAATCCAAGAGCGGCTTCCTGAGCCCTGAAGGACGGTCGAAGGCCTTCGATGACTCCGCGGACGGCTATGCCCGCGGCGAAGGCGGCGCCATCGTCATCATCAAGCCCCTGCAACGGGCCCTCGACGACGGTGACGAGATCTACGCACAGATCCTCGGCACAGCGGTGTCGCAGGACGGCCACACCGACGGCATCACCGTGCCCAGCGAGGAAGCCCAGGAAGCGACGATCAGAACCGCTCTGCGGCGAGCGGGCGTCGGGCCCGCCGAGGTCGGGTACGTCGAGGCGCACGGCACCGGAACACCTGTCGGTGACCCCATCGAGATGCGGGCACTGGCGAATGCGCTGACGTCAGATCGGCCGGGCGACAACCCGCTCCTGATCGGATCTGTCAAGACCAACATCGGCCACCTCGAGGCCGGCGCCGGCGTGGCCGGACTGATCAAGGCGGCGTTGGTCCTCAAACACGGATACATCCCGGCGAACCTGCATCTGCGCACCCCCACCCGTCACGTCTCGCTCGCTGATCTGAAGATCGACGTGCCCGGTGCAGGAAGGGCGTTCCCCGACTGCGAGCGCCGTGTCGCGGGGGTCAACTCGTTCGGATTCGGCGGCACCAACGCCCATGTGGTGCTCGCCGAGCCGCCGGCGCCTGTGAATCCCAGCGCCCCAGACGATTCCACCGCGCTTCCGCTGGCGGTCCTGCCGATCTCGGCCCGCAGCGAGGAGGCGCTGGTCGCGACCGCAGGGCGGTTGGCCGAGCACCTGCACAACCACCCCGAGGTGTCCCTGCCGGACCTTGGCTACACCCTCGGCCAGCGGCGCGCGCATCTGAGCCATCGCAACATCCTCATAGCCGACAGCATCGCCGAAGTGCAGGAACAACTTCGAGCACTCGCCGACGGCGGACAGGTCTTCACCGGCCGCGCCGAGTCGAGTCCTTCCCCGCTGGCCTTCGTCTGTACCGGGATGGGACCGCAGTGGTGGCGGATGTGCCGCGGGTTGCTCGACGTGCTCCCCGTGTTCACCGACAGCATCGTGCGAAGCGACCGGGAGTTGTCCCGCTACACGGGCTGGTCGCTGATCGACGAACTGCGGCGCGACGAGACCTCGTCTCGCATGGCGGAAACGGAGATCGCGCAACCGGCGAACTTCGCCGTGCAGATCGCGTTGGCTGAGCAACTCGCGCATTTCGGGATCACCCCGGATGCCGTGATCGGCCACAGCGCCGGTGAAGTGGCTGCGCACCATATTGCCGGGCTGCTCACGTTCGAGCAGGCGATCCATGTGGTCTACCACCGGAGCCGGCTCCAGCAACGGACAAGTGGGCTGGGTCGCATGCTCGCCGTCGGTCTCGACGCCGAATCCCTGATGCAGGTGGTCGACACGAAGACGCTCGACGAGTTCGGTCGGCGAGTCTCGGTGGCTGCGATCAACAGCCCGTCGGCAGTCACCGTCGCCGGCGATCGCGACGTCCTCGACGACATCGTCCGGCAACTGGACGATGCCGGGGTCTTCAACCGGTATCTGGCCGGGGAGGTGCCGTATCACACGCACTACATGGAGTCGGTCAAGGAGGATCTGCTCAGCGCGTTCGACGGATTGTCGTCGAAGGCGGCCGCCATTCCGCTGTACTCGACCGTCACCGGTGAACAGCTGGACGGGTACGCCGACGGCGCCGCCTACTGGTGGCAGAACACCCGCGCCACCGTTCTGTTCGAGCCGGCGATCCGCCGGATGATCGATGACGGCCACACCCGTTTCGTCGAGCTCGGCCCCCACCCCGTGCTGGCGGCATCGATCTTCGAAACCGCCGGGACGCAGCGGGTGTCGGTCACGCCGTCCCAGCGACGCGGCGACGACGACAGCCGCACACTGCTGAGCTGTGTCGGCGCGCTGCACTGCCAGGGCCACGATGTCTCATGGGATGCGGTGCAGCCCCGGGGCGCGGGACGACTCCTGAAACTCCCCGGCTATCCCTGGCAGACGAAGCGCTTCTGGAACGAGACCGACGAAGCGACAGAGGCGCTGTTCTACAACGCCGTACATCCCCTTCTGGGACAGTCCGTGAACGGCGTCCACCCCACTTGGGAAGCCGAGATCAGCACGGTCCTCAACACATTCCTTGCCGATCACCAGGTGCAGGGCAGCGTTGTGGTGCCCGGGTCGGTGTACATCGAGATGGCCCTGGCCGCTGCCGAGGAAACCTACGGGTCGAACCACAGCGTGGACAACCTGGTGCTGCACCGTGCCGTCATCCTCGACGACACCTGTGATCCCATTCTGCGGACCACCCTCAACCAAAACGACGGCACACTGGAGTTCGCCGCGTTCACAGCCACCGCCGACGGCGACCTCAAGTGGACGATCACGGCCACCGCGGAACTCAACACCCTCGCGCCGCCACCCGATAGCGACCACCCCGGCGAACATGCCGAGCAGGTCACCTCGATCGGGGAGGTAGACTTCTATGCTCTCACCCGGGCCATCGGTTTCGACTACGGGGAAGCGTTCCGAACCGTGCGGAGTGTGACCGCAGGGGAGGACTGGGCTGTCGCCGAACTCGCCGTGCCGTCACAGATCGCCGACGAACTCCACCAGTACCGGTTCCACCCCGCCATCATCGACGGGGCCTTCCAAACACTTTTCGGCGCACCGTTTTCCGGGCAAGGTGCCGGCGATGACCCCTACCTTCCCGCCCGGATCCGGCACAGCGCCGTCTACGGTTCACCCCAGGACCACATGACTGTGTCCGTCCGTGTCGTCTCGGCGACCAAGGAAGAGGTCGAGAGCGACATCACGATCGCCGATCGCCTGGGGGACACCCTCGCCGTGTTCGACGGCTTCGCGGTGCGGTCGCTGCGCGAATCCTCCCGCATGTCTCCGGACCGAATCGACAAGGGACTGTACGAACTCCAATGGATCGAGAAACCCGACGGCGACGAGGCAGACGCACCCGCTGAGCACGAGGACACGATCGTAGACCCACCCTGGCTGGTCCTGGTCGACGGGTCCGGTGTCGGCGACGCCGTCGCGGAGAACCTGCGGGGGCGGGGCCACCGCGTCCACACCGTGGTCCACCACCCCGTCGAAACTCTCACCTCCGGCGATGGTGGCTACGTGGTGAACCCCGAGGATCCCGAACAGCTCGGCCGGTTGCTCGAGACGCACCTCGGCGCTGATGGTGGCCTCTCCGGCGTCGTTGACTGCTGGCCGCTGGACATGCCTGAACTCGCCGATGACACGCAACGGCATCTCGGTGTCTTCACCGTCGTCCGCCTCGTCAAGGCTCTGGCTGAGGGCCGCGCGGGCAAACCCCGACTGTTCCTGGTGACTGCCAACGCGCAGCCTGCCCCCGGAACGGCACTGCCCGAACCGGATCAGGCCGCCATCTGGGGTCTCGGTCGTGTCATCGGACACCAGGAGTTCGCGGAACACTGGGGCGGATTGATCGACGTCAGCATCGAAACGGGCACCGACGCACGCACCGACCCCTCTGACACTGCCGCGCGGATCTGCGAGCAACTCCTCGGCGACGGATCCGAAGATCAGATCGCGATCCGCGGCAGCACCACCTTTGTCCCGCGCCTGCGACCGTGCAGCAACCTGACCCGGCCCTTCCCCACCAAACTCACCGCCGAGGCGACCTATGTCGTCACCGGCGGGACAGGTGCGCTCGGCCGCGTCGTCGCCGGCTACCTCGCCGACCACGGAGCACGGCACATCACGTTGATGAGCCGCAGCACCCTCCCGCCGAGGGACCGATGGTCGGAGCTCACCGAAGACGACACGCACTACGCGACGATCGCCGCCATCCGCGCGGTCGAACGCCGCGGTGCCCACGTCAGCACCGCCGGCGTCGATGTCACCGATGCCGAGCAGTTGCGAGCCTGGCTGGGCGACCACACCCGAGACGCTGGACGGCCCGTCCGCGGAATCATCCACACCGCGGGATCGGTCGCCGACCAACTCCTCGTCAACATGAGCGAAGACGACTTCGCCAAGGTGATGGCCCCCAAGGTCGCCGGAACCCGCGCGCTGCACGAGACCTTCCGAGACCACCGCCTGGAGTTCTTTGTGATGTTCGGGTCGGTGGGGTCGACTGTCGCGGCCCCTGGCCAGGGGAACTACGCCGCTGCCAACGCCTTTCTCGACAGCTTCGCGCACTACCGGCAGTCGCAGGGCCTGCCTGCGCTCACCATCGGGTGGGGTCCATGGTCGGTGGGCATGGTCGAAGACCTGAAGCTGGAGAAGCTCTACGCACAGCGTGGGATCGAGCTGATCACCCCCGCCGTGGGCGCAAAGATCCTCGACCGGCTCATCAACCAGAAGGTGCCAAACGCCGTCGCCATCACCGCCGACTGGGGCCGGGCGCGTCACGCCGGAATGGGCGGACGGCTACCGATGATGTTCTCCGAACTCGGGACGGCCGAAACACCCGCTGAGGGCGCCGATTCCGAATCGTCGCTGCTGGACCTTCTCGCGGGCACGCCTGAGCCCGACAGGTTGGCAGTGATCGCGGAGCATGTCAGGCGCGTCGTTGCCGCCGTCTTCGACTGCGCCGTCACCGACATCGAGCCCGGCGACATGCTGGACGACATCGGCCTGGATTCCATGATGGCGATGGACTTCCGGGTGCGTGTCAATTCGCTGTTCTCGATCGATCTCCCGGTGCTCGAGATCCTTCGAGGCGTCAGCGTCAACTCATTGTCGGACCGAATACTGGCCGAACTCCAGTCGATTCACGGCGACGCCCCAGCATCCGAAGCCGACCCATCGCCCGCCCAACCCGGGGACAGTGAGGACGTGGAACGGCTACTCGACGAAATGTCGGACGCCGAGCTGCGTGAGCTGCTCGCCGAGCTCGAGGCCGATGCCTCCGAGCCGGAGACGGGCGGCGCGCACCCGTGACGCCCGCGGTGCAGGTGCGCGCGTTGTCGAAGTCCTACGGATCCTCACCCGCGGTGCGGAATCTCGATCTCGAGGTGGGCTACGGCGAGATCTTCGCGATTCTCGGCCCGAACGGTGCGGGCAAGACCACGACCATCGAGATCCTCGAAGGAAACCGGAAACGCGACTCCGGAGAGGTCCGGGTGCTCGGCGAGGATCCGGGAACTGCGGGACGAAGCTGGCGCGGCCGAATCGGCATCGTGCTGCAGGAGGTCAGTGACGCCGGCATGCTCACGGTGCGCGAGACGGTCCGGATGTTCACCAGCTGTTACGGCGCCGCCCGGGTTCCCGGGGAAGTGCTCGAGCTCGTCGGGCTCGCAGCGGTGTCCGACTCCAAGGTGCGGGCGCTCTCCGGCGGCCAACGCCGCCGACTCGACGTTGCTCTCGGCATCATCGGCATGCCCGAGCTGTTGTTCCTGGACGAACCGACGACCGGTTTCGACCCCGAGGCCAGGCGCCAATTCTGGGATCTCATCCGGCTTCTGGCCGCTGACGGCACGACCATTCTGCTGACAACGCACTACCTGGAGGAAGCCGCCGCGCTGGCAGACCGGGTCGCGGTCATCGCAGACGGCAGGGTGGTGGCTGTCGACTCCCCGGCACGGCTGACAGCGCACGTGGACTCGGCCGCGACGGTTCAGTGGATGGAGGGGGACGAGATCCGGGTGGAGCACACGGAGTTCCCGACCGAACTGATCCGACAGCGAAGCATCGACGGCGCAGAACTGGCCCACCTGACCGTCACCCGGCCGACGCTGGAAGATGCATACCTGCATCTGATCGGACTGGCGTGATGTCCGTCGCACCCACCGACAAAGACTCGGTGCCGCGCCACCGGGCCGGTAATTCGCGCCCCGCGGTGCCGTCTTCCGTGCACATCGGATTGTCGCGGGTGATCCCCGAACTGAAGATGTTCTACCGCCGGCCAGAGCAGGTGGCGCTGACGTTCTCCATGCCGGCGGTGATCACGTTGCTGCTGGGTTCGATCTTCACCGCCGAACTCCCCGGCAGTGATATCAGTACCGGCACCGTGATCGCGGCGAGCATGCTCGCCTACGGGATCCTGTCGACGTCGTTCATCAACCTGGGCATCAGCATCGCGGTGGACCGTGACACCGGTGCCCTGCGACGACTACGCGGAACGCCGACCCCCGCATCGGCGTACTTCATCGGCAAGATCATGTTGGTCGGCATCGTCAGCCTCGCCGAGGCCGTCATCCTGCTGCTGGTCGGAGGGTTCGTCTTCGAACTTCGTCTGCCGGCTGACACTTTCGAATGGTTCACGCTGACGTGGGTGTTCATTCTGGGCATCGTCAGCTGTTCGCTGCTGGGCATCTTCATCAGCAACGTCGCCGGCAACGCGGTGTCGGCCGCCGTCATCACCAACGGTCCCGCAGTGGGCCTACAGTTCCTGTCGGGGACGTACGTGCCGCTGATGGTCCTGCCGACGTGGATGTTGATCGTCGGCTCGGTGTTCCCGGTCAAGTGGATTGCGCAGGGTTTCCGGTCAGTGCTCCTGCCGCCGGAGATGGTCGCATTCGAACCAGCCGGTAGTTGGGAACATTGGCGGATCTTCCTGGTGCTCGTCGCGTGGAGCGTCGTCGGCCTCATCGGCTGTCTCGCCGTGTTCCGGTGGTCGGACAGCGACTGACCGTCAGGTCGCGATGTCGAAGACCCACACCGCGAGCGTCGTGGTGGCCACGCTGATGAGCAGGATCGCAATGAGGTTCAGCCAGATCCCGCCCTTGACCATGCTGCCGATGTTGACATAGCCGGTGCCGAAGACGATCGCGTTGGGCGGGGTGGCGACCGGCAACATGAACGCCGACGTGGCCGCCAGCGCGACCGGGATCGTCAGCAGCAGCGGATCCGCACCGATGCCGATGGCCACGCCGCCGATCACCGGTAGGAACGTCGCCGCGGTGGCGGTGTTGCTCGTCAGCTCGGTCAGGAAGATCACCGCCGTCGTGATGATGCCCACCAACAGCAGGATCGACAGCCCCTGCAGGGTCTCTGCCTGGGTGCCGATCCACTCGGTGAGTCCCGAGTTGCTGAACTGTGAGGACAGCGCCAGGCCGCCGCCGAACAGCAGCAGCACACCCCAGGGGAGTTGCACGGCGGTGGACCAGTCCAGCAGTCGCACACCCAGTTTCGCGCCGGCCGGCAGGATGAACAGCAGCACCCCGGCAGCGATCGCGATGCCGGCGTCGGAGATCGGCGGATCCTCCCAGATCAGCGGAAACGAGATCCAACTGATGGCTGCCAACGCGAAGATGATCGCCACGCGCTGCTCACCGGCCGAGGGCTTGCCGAGCTTGGCCAGCTCGGTGTTGAACAGCTGCTTGCCTCCGGGTAGTTCATCGATCTCGGGTTTGAACACGAACTTGGTCAACAACACCCAGGTGATCACCAACAGGACCGAGGCGAGTGGGAGCCCGAGCAACATCCACTGGCCAAAGCTGATGTTGATGTCGTGCTCGTCCTGCAGGTAGCCGACCAGCAGCGTGTTCGGCGGTGTCCCGATGATCGTGGCGAGGGAACCGACCGACGCGGCGTAGGCGATCCCCAACATCAACGCCGTGCCGAAGTTGGACTGCTTGACCTGTTCCTTGACCTCCTCGTCGGCGCCCTCGCTGAGACCCTCGTCCGATCCGTTGTCGGCCGGGTCCTCGTCCGTGCGCGGAGCCGACACCGTGCCGGCCAGCATCAGGACCGAGACGCCGATCGGCACCATCATGACTGCAGTCGCGGTGTTGGAGACCCACATGCTCAGGAAGGCGGTGGCGAGCATGAAACCGGCGATCACGCGGGTGGCGCTGGTGCCCATCGCCCGCACCGTCAGCAGCGCGATGCGCCGATGCAGGTTCCACCGCTGCATCGCCAGTGCGATGAGGAATCCGCCCATGAACAGGAAGATGATGTCGCTGCCGTAGTACGCGCCGACGTCAGAGACGCTCACGTCGCCGACCAGAATCGGGAAGGCGACCAGTGGCAGCAGGGCGGTGGCCGGGATCGGGATCGCTTCGGTCATCCACCAGACACCCATGAGGACCGCGATGGCGGCGGTGACCTTGGCCGGGTGGGCCAGATCGCCGGGCAGCACCAGATAAACCAGCACCGCGAGCACCAGCCCGCCGCCGAAACCGAGCCAGCGCCTGCGGAACGTCGAGGTGCTCTCGGCAGCCGCGCGCTCACCCGGTGAGCGCTCGTCGACCTCGTCGCCGCCGTGCGGGTCTCGTGGGTGGCGTTCGAGATCTTCTCGAGCACCCTGATCAGTGGGCATCGGTCACTCCCCGGAGAGCGTCGCGGCCCCACGTCGGCTGAAGGGCCTGGTTGTCGTGATTCACATCACAACAGGTCTCTACCCACTGTGGGACGACCCGAAGCGTTCCGGTGGAGCAACTGCGGCGAGCCGATCAGGAGAAGCGGATGTGTACCGTAGCCAGGCCGAAGATCTTTCGGCTTCCGGACTTGGCGGCCACGATGACGACGCCGGAGCGCGTTGCCGGGTCCAGCGACTTGATCCGGCCGCTGAACTCGATGTCGGTGCCTTCGGTGGCCGACACGATCGCCGGTGCCGACAGGCGCACCGCGTAGCGGGTGACAGCCCCGGGGTCTCCCGACCACGCGGATACGAACCCGGACCCCAGCCCCATCGTCAGCATTCCGTGGGCGATGACGTCGGGCAGCCCGGCCAGTTTGGCGATGTCCTCGTCCCAGTGGATCGGGTTGGCGTCGCCGGCGACACCGGCGTAGTTCACCAGATCACCGCGGGACAGCCGGGTGTGGTGCACCGGCAGTTCGTCGCCGACCTTCACGTCGTCGAACGACGGCGTCCCCGGCGTGCGGGTCAGGCCGCCGTCGGCGATCCGGACCTCGCCTTCGGGGCGCACCGTCTTGTGATATTCGGTGTCGAGCGTGCCGATCCCCGAGAAGTCCACGTCGTGCATCATCGCGTTCTGCACGGCGCTCTTGATCTGGGGATCGAGGTCTTCGGCGGTGACGCCGACGACGGTGGTGTGCAGGGTGTGCACCCGCTCGCCGGCGGTGTCGGTGAAGGTGTTGGTCACCGTGATCATGTCCCTGCCGGCGATCCTGCGTACCGACGTCAGTTCGACATCGACATGGAGTTCGTCACCGGCGACGATCGGGCGGTGCTGCTCGAAGACCTCCTCGGTCTGCAAGTAGGTGTCATAACCGACGACCACCGACTCGAACATCTGGCGATTGCACGACATACCGGGAGCCGAAGTGAACGTCAGCGGCGCCACCAGACCTGAATACCCCAGGTTTGCGGCGGCCGCGACGTCCCAGTGCGCGGGGTGGTAGTCCTGCACCGCGCGGGCGTACTCGCGCACCTTCTCGCGGCCGACGAGGTAGGTGTCGTCCATCTGGTAGTAGTGGCCGACCCGCGCCTCGAGCGCCGGTGCGTCTGCTGTTGCGGTCATGGATGTGCTCAACTTTTCTATCGGCTTGTCCGTCAGGCCGACCAAAGCACACTAACGCGACGACAGACCCCGTCAGGGCATCGCGTACCGCAGGACCGCGGCGACTCCGTCGTCGGGCGTGATCCGCTCGTCGGTGCGCACCAGCGTCGCACCCGTCCTGATGCCTGCGAGAGGCAACGCTTCGTCGGCGCGCAGCGTCTGGTCCGGAGGTGCGCCGAGTTCTGACAGCACGTTGGCGTTCGGCGCGATCGTGGACAGGTCATCGCCGGCCACGACGGTCGCGTCCCCGACGTCTCCGATGATCAGTGTTTCCACCGCACCGGCGCGCAGCGCTGCACACACGCCGTGCAAGCCCTGGGTGGCCAACCCGGATCGCTGGCCGATCGCCTGCGAGAACTGCTGAGTTGCTCGGTCGATCGTAGCGAGCCGGAGGTTCAGGAACTCCTGGGCGATCGCGTGCTGGAGGTCGGCATCGTCGAATCCGCTGTGCCGTGCGCCGACCTCCAGTTCGACCACACGCTCAGCCACCCGCTGCTCCAGCGTGGCGGCCAGGTCAGAGCGTGACTGCACCTCGCCGACGACAAAAATGAGGTCCGGCGACTCGTCGTCCACCAGGGTCGCCAGCCGCTCGGCGACCGCGCGCAGGTTCTTGCGGCCGGCCTCCATGGTGCGCTTCTGAGGGTCGCCGTAGCCCGCGGTCTCAGCGGTGTCGGCTTTGTGGATCGGATACCCGTCGCCATCGACAGTCTCTGCCGACGCCTTGGTGTCGCGATGAACGACGACGTCCCCACCGGCGTGGTCGACGGCGACGACGGCATAGGTCGGATGCAGTGCACCGTGCTCGACCAACGGGACCAGGTAGGGCAATGACGACATCCGCACCACGGGAGTGTCCATGGACCGGATGAGCGCCTCGTCGAGCAGCAGCCCGTCGGCGCCGGCGATCAGCGCCCTGCCGCTGCGGCCGACCGCTGGGGGACTGTCCACGACAGCCCGCTCCAGGATCTCGACGACCTCACCAGATGCGCCGTGCTGCTCGAGTTCCTCGCGCATCGCCCGCCACTTCAGATCCCGCTGGGCGGGTGCGTCCTCGCTGTCGTGGGAATCGTCGTAGTACACCGACGCGTAGGGTCCCTTCGACTCCACCAGCGGTCGAAAACGTTCGGCTTGCATGATCCTCCGTTCTGATCCGGGTGTCTGACACATTGGGTGCCCGCACTCGGGCCGGCCAAACCGGTGGCATCGCCCGGTGGTGCGACGATGGACCGATGACCGCAACGCTTGTCGCCAAGCACGTGGCAGGCGGATTCGCCCACCGCATCCTGTTCGAGGGCCTGGATGTGACCGTGGCGGCGGGCGATGTGATCGGTGTCGTCGGGGCCAACGGTGCCGGCAAGAGCACGCTGCTGCGGATCCTCGCCGGGGACCTCGAACCGCTCGACGGCGTCGTCAGCATCGCTCCGGCCGACGCGTTCGTCGGATGGCTTCCCCAGGAGCACGAGCGCGTACCGGGCGAGACTGTCGCCGCCTACATCGCACGCCGCACCGGATGCGCCGACGCGACCCGCGCCATGGAGGCAGCAGCCGCGGCACTGGCCGATCCGGACCCCAACGCGGCCGACGTCGATCCGGCCAGCGCGTACTCCGCTGCATTGGACCACTGGCTCGCCTCGGGCGCCGCGGACCTCGACGAGCGACTGCCCGCCGTGCTGGCCGACCTGGGTCTCGACGCCGATGCCGTGCGCCCCGAGGCGACCTTGATGACTGCCTTGTCCGGTGGGCAGGCGGCACGGGTCGGACTGGCGGCACTGATGCTGTCCCGATTCGACGTCGTCCTGCTCGACGAACCGACCAACGATCTCGATCTCGACGGCCTGTCTCGGCTGGAACAGCTCGTTCGTGATCTGCGGGGTGGTGTGGTGCTGGTCAGCCATGACCGGGAGTTCCTGGCCCGCACCGTCACCCGCGTCCTGGAACTCGACCTCGCTCAGAACACCACCACCGTGTTCGGTGGTGGGTACGAGAGCTACCTCGAAGAGCGGGAGGTCGGTCGACGCCACCGGCGGGAGCAGTACGACGAGTTCGCCGAGAAGAAGGCGGACCTCGTGGCACGCGCCCGCATCCAGCGCGAATGGTCCAGCCAGGGTGTCCGCAACGCGATGCGCAAAGCTCCCGACAACGACAAGAACCGCCGGCGTGCCGCCGCCGAGTCCAGCGAGAAGCAGGCGCAGAAAGTCCGGCAGATGGAGAGCCGGATCGCCCGGCTCACCGAAGTCGCCGAACCCCGCAAGGAATGGACGCTCGAGTTCACCATCGGAGCCGCCCCGCGATCGAGCTCCGTCGTAGCGACCCTCGACAATGCCGTTGTGCGGCAAGGCGATTTCGTGCTGGGGCCGGTGTCGCTACAGGTCGACGCCGGCCAGCGGATCGGCATCACAGGCCCCAACGGGGCAGGGAAATCGACACTGCTGCGGCTGCTCCTCGGCCGCCGCCGGCCGGACGAAGGCCGAGCGAGCGTCGGCGTCAACGTGGCCGTCGGCGAGATCGACCAGGCGCGTGCCGATTTCACCGGCGACGGACGACTGATCGACCGCTTCGAGCAGCGGGTGCCATCCTGGTCGACTGCCGATGTGCGGACTCTGCTCGCGAAGTTCGGGTTGCGTGCAGACCATGTGGAGCGGGAGGTCGACGACCTCTCACCTGGCGAGCGGACCCGCGCCGGCCTGGCGTTGCTTCAAGCGCGTGGGATCAACGTGCTGGTCCTCGATGAGCCGACCAACCACCTCGACCTCGCCGCCATCGAACAGCTCGAGCAGGCGCTCGAGAGCTACGACGGTGCCCTGCTGTTGGTGACGCATGACCGCAGAATGCTCGAGAACGTCCGATTGGACACCACGTGGCTGGTCGACGACGGCCGAGTCGCCGAGTCGTAGTCGGTAGGAGATCGAGGCGCCGGGGGAACCTGGTCGAAATAGTCGCGCCTCGAATCACGTGGACGCAGCCGAGTTCCAATAGGGTTTGCTCCGTGGCCGAGCGCAGCGCGACTGCATTTGCAGCGCAGATTCTGGACCCTGGCGATTCCGGTGATCAGACGGTGTTGGAGCGGCTGCGGCACGAACCCGGGGTGCAGTTCGTCGACCAGCGCGAGACGCAGCTGTCCAGCCTGCGTGCTCTCCGCCCCACGCCCGACGACGAGGTGCTGGCCGAACCGGGACGCTGGGCGTATTACTCGTGGCGGCGCACCGTCGTCGCGATTCTGGGACCTCGGGGGTTTCGAACCACTCGACTCGACCGCAACCGCAACAACATCACCGCCGAAGAACAGGACCGGTTGGGTTCGCTCACCATCGGCGTCGCCGGTCTCAGCGTGGGTCACGCGATCGCTCACACACTGACGATGCAGGGCTTGTGCGGCCGACTGCGCCTGGCCGACTTCGATCATCTCGAATTGTCCAACCTGAACCGGGTTCCCGCGACGGTGTTCGACATCGGGCTCAACAAAGCACATGTCGCTGCACGCAGGATCGCCGAAATCGATCCCTACCTGGTGGTCGACGTCTTCGACACTGGGCTCACTGCGGACACCATCGACGCGTTCCTAGACGATCTCGACATCGTCATCGAGGAGTGCGACTCCCTCGACATGAAGGCTGTCCTGCGTATCGGTGCCCGCGATCGACGTATCCCGGTGTTGATGGCGACCAGCGACCGCGGCATCGTCGATGTCGAGCGCTTCGATCAGCAACCGGAACGGCCCATTCTGCACGGAATGCTGGGTGCGTTGGACGTCAGTCTGCTGCCCGGCATGAGCAGCCGCGACAAGATCCCGCACATGCTGCGCCATCTGGAAGCCGACCGGATCTCTGCGCGTGCGGCGGCGTCGCTGATAGAGGTGGACCGTTCCCTGTCGACCTGGCCGCAGCTGGCGTCCGACGTCGTTCTCGGGGGAGCGGCGCTCGCCGAGGCGGTGCGCAGAATAGGTGTCGGGGAGCCTCTGAACTCCGGGCGGTGCCGGATTGACATCGGCTGGGCGCTCGATCAACTCGACGAGCCTGAGATGGCCCAGCAGCATCCGTCTTCCGATGTCGCCGAGTCCCACATCCCGGTGTCGGTGACGGTCGACGACAGGATCGTCGCTGCCGCGATGCGCGCACCGTCGGGCGGCAACAGTCAACCGTGGCGGATCGAGGCAGACCCAACACAGGTCACCATCAGCATTGCCACAGAACACAAGTCCACCATGGACGTGGGCTACCGCGGCAGCGCGGTCGCGCTCGGCGCCGCCATGTTCAATATCAGGGTCGCGGCCGCCGCCCGCGGAATGCTCGGTCCGGTGAGCATGTCGGAGGAGGTCGGCAGGTCCCCACTACGGGCGACCATGACCTTCGCGGACGGCCACGACCCGGCGCTCGGCGAACTCGATGAGCTGGTGCTGGCGCGCGAGACCAACCGGCACCACGGCACGCCTCGGACGATCGACGAACAGACCGCGAGGTCGCTCACCGCCGCGGCCGAGCAGGAGGGCGCCAGTCTGCGTCTGCTCACCGGGCGCGCTGAGCTATCCCACGCCGCAACGATTTTCGCTGCCGCCGACCGGATCCGGTACCTGACGCCGCACCTGCACCGGGAGATGTTCGGCGAGCTCCGGTTCCCGGGGGACGCCGACCCTGACACCGGTCTCGACATCCGCACGCTGGAGCTCGACGCCGCCGACTCGGCGCTGATCGAGCTGCTGCGCCGGCCCGACGTCATGGCACACCTCGCGGATTGGGACGCCGGCAGCGCACTCGGCGACGACACCCGCGACCGGGTGCTCGCCAGCTCCGCGTTGGCGGTCGTCACTGTCTCGGGGGACGGGCTGCGGGACTACGCCCGGGGCGGCTCGGCGGTGGAGGCGGTGTGGATCCTGGCTCAACGGGCAGGCCTCAGCGTTCAACCGTTGTCACCGGTGTTCCTGCACGCGCGCGATGCCGCTGATCTCGAGGAACTGTCGGCGCGCTTCGCCGTGGAACTGGCGGAGTTGCAGAGCGACTTCCTGAACTTGACCGCGACCGATCCCCGCGATGCCGTCGTCCTGGTGCTGCGGTTGACCTCGGCGCCGCCTCCCTCTTTCCCGAGCAGGCGCGCCACGGACCGAGTCCAATTGCACCGCAGCTGATCTGGCGGACCGAGGAGCCCGGCGCCCTGGCTCAGAAGGGTTTGGCGGTGAATCCCCAGCGCAACAGCGCCGCCTTGCGGCGGGCCGAACCGCTCAGCTCACCACCACGTCGCAGCCCCGGGGACTTACCCGGCTTGCCGTGCGCACCGAGAAGCCAGTACGCCTGCAGATAGGGCAGGGGAGTGGAATGGCCGGAGTGCATCCCCTTCAGTCCGGCTGCGGCCAGCTCGGTCGACAGCTCGGCGAACGTGAATGCTGCCGCTTCGCTGGCGATTGCATCCTCACGAAGGGTCACCGGGGATTCCGGGTCCACACACCCCAGCATGTCGGGACAGGCAGCCGGGCCGCGCAGTCGCTGGAAGTCCGAGATCCACACAGCAGCCCCGCTCCGGCGCTGCACGGCCGCGAGTTGCGTGAGGGCCCCGCGCAGGAGGTCGAAGTCCGGGAGGTGGTGCAGTGTCCACATGCAGGAGATGGCATCCCACGGCGCGGTGGCCAACTGCTCCGGCAGGGCGGTGATGTCAGCCTGCACAAGGTCGACGCGATCCGCCAGACCTTCGTTCTCGAAAAGCGTGCGTGCGGTGGCCAGCATGTTGGGAGCAAGGTCGACTGCCGTTGCATGGATGTCGGGCCTGCGCCGCAGAACGGCGCTCAGTGCGCGGCCCGACCCCACCCCCAGGTCCAACAGTCGGCCACCGGGAGGAAGCAGCGCATCGAGGGATCGGGCACACAGGTCGTAGACCGCGCGCATCCCCGGGTTCGAGGCGCCGCCGGTGTGGAACTCGCCGACCGATACCGGATCGTCCATCACCATGGGTTCGGGGATACGTTCGCGCCCGGTCGGGTGGAACCGCTCGCGGATGACGATTCCCGGCACCCGCCACAACGGTCGAACTGTTGGCATCTCGAACCCTTCTCCGAACCGGTGCGCTCGCGGCCGTCGCCGCCCACTGCACACGTGGATTATGCGTCACGACATGGAAGGCGCCGCCGGTGGCGTCGCGCGGAATCCGAATGGCTCGGTAGGCTCCCTGCATTCGGCGTTCGACGACGCGTTGCGGGGAGGAAGACTTGGTTCATAGCGAGGTCGACGCGGGTGAGCACACGTCGCTGCCACTTGCACCGGTGAACCCGCTGCCGTTCCGGCAGCGGCTGGCGGCGGTCAGGGAGTTCAGCACCGGTACCGCAAGGCTGCGAGATGCCGGCGGTCCCGTCACCGCGTTCACGTTGGGACCGCGCTGGTTGATGCCCCCGATGGTGCTGGCGACATCGCCGCGTGCCATTCGCGACATCCTCGCGACCAAGGACGCCTCCGTGGACAAGACGACACCCGTCTTCGAGGAGATGCGACGGGTCATCGGCGCCAACTTGGCAGATCTTCCCTTCGAGCCGTGGAAACCGCGGCGGCGGACCTTGCAGCCTGCGTTCACCAGACAGCGGGTGAACGAGTTCGGTGGCCACATGTCACAAGCGGCTCAAGGGCTGTGCGAGAAATGGCCGACGGACGGTGTGGTCGATCTGGACGCCGAGTGCCGAACGCTGACGCTGCGGGCGCTCGGCCGGTCTGTCCTCGGTCTGGATCTCGAGGAGCGTGCCGACGATGTCGCCGAGCCGCTGCGGGTGGCATTGAGCTACGCGATCGGTCGCGCGACACGGCCGGTGCGCGCCCCCCGATGGCTTCCCACCCCGGCGCGCCGGCGCGCACGTGCGGCGAGCGCCAGATTGCACGCACTCACCCAGGACATCTTGCGCGATTGTCGTGCCGACCCGACCAGGGTCGCGCCGCTCGTGCGGGCGTTGATCGCGGCGCAGGACCCCGAAACCGGTGCCCGGTTGACGGATCAGGAGATCTGCGATGAGCTGATCATCTTTCTGTTCGCCGGCCACGACACCACTGCGACGACCTTGACCTACGCTCTGTGGTCGCTGGGCCGTCATCCGCACTACCAGGACCGGATCGCGAAAGAGATTGCCGCTCTGCCGGATCGCCCGCTGACCCCTGACGATGTCCCGCAGTTGGGGTTCACGGTGCAGGTGATCCGCGAATCACTTCGGCTGTGCCCGCCGGCGCCGACCGGGACCCGCATGGCGTGTCGTGACGTCGAGGTGGCGGGCTACCGGGTGCCCAAGGGCACCATGCTCGTCATCGGGAGAATGGCCGTCCAACAGGATCCGGCCCTCTGGGACGATCCGCTGCGATTCGACCCCGACCGGTTCGCCCCCGAGAAGTTCAAGGCCCTCGATCGCTGGCAGTACATTCCGTTCGGTGGCGGTCCGCGTTCCTGCATCGGGGATCATTTCGCGATGCTGGAGGTCACGCTCGCGTTGGCAACCATCATTCGTAGAGCCGAAATCCTGTCTCTCGACGACGGATTCCCGCTCGCACTGCACTTCACCATGATCGCCGGCGGTCCGATCCGCGCCCGTGTCAGACCGCGCCCAGCCTAGGGGTTCGGATGGTGCCCCGGTGCGGCGAGATGCTCTTCGAAGAACGCGAGGATGCGGCGCCACGCATCTTCTGCTTCAGGAGCGGAATGCGCCATGCCGATGGCCCCGGCCACGAGACGAATGGGACCGGGCAGCGGGTGTTCGTTCATGAAACTGTGACCGACGTCCGGATACTGCTTCACGTCGTGGGGTACGCCGGCGTCGGCCAGGACCGCTTCGAGCTTGGCGCCGGTACCACGCGCCATGATGGGGTCTTTCGCGCCGAAACTGGCCACCACCGGACACGATTGACGCAGTTTGTCGATGTCCTTGGGGAGTAGCGCGTAATTGGGGGCGGTGGCACCGAACAACCCGGTGTCGGCGAGCTGCAGACAGAACCCCGCACCCATGCAGAAGCCCGCAATCCCGACTCGTCCGGTGCACCGACTGTCGGCGATCAGGTGCTCACGGGCGGCGAGAAGGCTGCCGTAGGCGGGGCCGCGGCCGGTGAAATGGGCGCGGATGGTGCTGAACATGCAGGTGATCTTGGGGCCACGGCCGTCATACAGCGCGGGGGCCAGCGCCAGATAGCCGCCGGCCGCGAAGCGGTCGGTGATCCGCTTCAGGTCAGCTGACAGGCCGAGGACATCTTGGACCACCACCACACCGGGCCACGGACCCTCGCCGTCGGGCGTTGCGAGGTAACCGCGGAAGTCGCCCTCGGCCGCCGCAACGGTGATCTCAGGCATGTGGTGACACGATCGTCATGGAGCGACGATAGCCAATCTGCGGTCAGGTTTGCGGATACGGTGCCCACCGCTTGTCGAATCCGGCCTTGCGGATCGCCAGTTGTGCTGCGCGTTCCGCGGCCGTGACGTAGACCGTGCTCGCGGGCAGATGTTCGTCGAGGTCTTCGAGCCTGACCACGACCGATTGCACCCCCGGCGCGTCGGTCGAGTCCGGGCCCAGGTCCTGGAAGCGCATCGAGATGATGCCCTGGTTCAACCTGCCGGTCGAAATCCAGTTGGCCACAACGGGATCGGCTACCGACACCACCATGGTGTAGGTCCCGTCCGGGTTGGCGACAGCCTGGTCGTCGTTCAGGCTCGTCTGCTGGTTCCAGTAGTCGTCGGTGATCGTCCAGTCGTTGTAGACCGGAACGGTGAAGAACCCGGCACTCCCCGGGTCGATCGTGAGCACCAGCGCCTCGTCGTCGGCGAGTTGGAAGTAGCCGTTGCTCTGCAGCTGGTTGGCCAGGAACTCGGCGTTGCTGGCCGGCTGTGTCATCACGTTCGGGGCCCTGAGCTCACCGGTGTCGGGGTCGGTCGTGGCGAGCGCCATGTACTTCGCTTGCTCGTTCGCGCCCCTGACCAACAGCAGCAGGGCGGTCAGCGTGCCCCGGACGGGGCGCGACTCGGCGATGCCGAGCGGTGGTATCAGCGACACCAGCGAGGTCAGCAGCGGACTGTCGTTGACCAGTCCGCCCAGCAGGACGAAACCGCCGAGTTGGGCGAACAGACTGTTGCGGGGGCCGCTCACACGGTGCACCGCCCATCGGATCCTCGATCGTCCAGTCACCCAACGTGTCCCGAGCAGCGATGAGCGTGGATCGGGAGGTGAGTTGCAGGTGGTTGGTCTGCCCGGGTGCGGCGGCCTCGCCGCTGACCGTGATCACGAACGTGCCGTCCTCGTCGACGTCGAGGTCACTCAGGGACAAGATCGTCGACGTGGTGCCGGCGGTCCCCTCGAGCACGCTGAAGGTGACGTCGGCGGGAATGCCGTCGTACAGGCGGCCGGTGATCAACTTTAATCAACGCCACCGGCAGCGACTTGGCAGTCGACATGGCGATCTTCTCGCGTTCGATCTGCTCCGGTGTACCCAGCGGGCTGACCTGATTGCCCAGTGCAGTGTCGGTGACGTCCACGGCGGCGTACGACTGTGCGGTCGTGGCGGGCGCCTCGGCGCCGGCCTCTTTGTGGTGGCCGCCAAGGCCAGGTCGACGGGCGGAGCAAGCGGCGCCGGGGGTGTTTCGGGTGCCGGCGGGGCCGCGGCCTCGACGACCTGCACGTCGACAACCTGGCCCGCCGTGGACGCGTCGTCGTCCTCCTGGCCCGGGGAACTCGACTCGGCGGCGGTCTCGGCGGCCGAGTCGCCGTCGGTGTCGTCGGTGTCGTCGTCGGGCTCGCTTTCGCCGGAGGTGTCGGCGCCAGTATCGGTGTCAGCCTTGGTGTCGGTTCGGGTCTTCCGCGCCGAGGCCTTGTCCGCTGTGTTCGAGTCCGCTGCCGACGAGCCCGTCGTGGAGTCCGCCGACGAACTCGAGGAGGACGAACTCGAGGATGACGATGACGATGATCCCGACGACGAGTCGTCGCTGTCGGCGTGCGCGGTCGGCATGGCCAGTGCGGCTCCGACGCCGAGGAAAACTGCGAGCGCACCCACACGTCCGATGAACTTCCCGCGTCCGGCTGCGCCCCTGGACCTGCCGGGCAGACCGTCGGCCTCAAAGTTCGGTGAGCGCATCACGACCTCTCCGCAGGATGTGTCCTAGATCACTTCGGCCCATCAGGTGTAGCGGGGGAACCAGGCTGTCCGCAACAGCATCGCCGATGCGTCTCATGGGCAAGACAATCGGCTCCATCTGTCTAATCGGCGCCGCACCGGTACCGGCATCGCTGGCATGGTGGGGATATGAGCGCCGCACCTCAACCGCCAGTAGTCGTCACCGGAGCGAACGGCTTCGTAGGTTCGCGCACGTGTGCCGAACTCGTCAGACACGGGGCCACAGTGCGAGCCGTCGTGCGCCGCGCGGGAAGCGCGCCGCGCACCGACGGCGTCGAGGAATGCGTCGGAAGCTTCGGCGACCAGGACTTCGCCACTGGCGTGGCCGCTGGGGCGGGCGCTGTGATCACGACGGTGCATCCGATGGGCTCAGACCGGCAGACACAACATCACGTGGCTGTCGAAGGAACGCCGGTCCTCGCTTGCGCGGCGCGCGATGCCGGCGTCGAACGGCTGGTTCACATGTCGACGGCGGGCGTCTACGACCGGTCCCCCGGCGTGGGTGACGTCGACGAATCAGGGGCGCTGGTGGACGATGACGCGGGGGACTATCCCGTCACCAAGCGCGACACCGACGCCGCCCTTGCCGCGGTGGCCGGACTCACCCGCATCCTGGTGCGCCCGCCGGCGATCCTCGGACCAGGCGACACGTCGATCTGGAACTCGCTGCGCCCCGGCGACATCGCGAAGAGGCCCGCCGCCCGCCACGTCGTCCCCGAAAAGTCGTTCGCGTGGGTGCACGTCGACGACCTCGCAGCTCTCCTGGCGGCGCTCGCGACCGGGGAGATCAAGACATCCGACGATCCCGAACGCGGCCCGGTGGACGGCGGCTGCACCGCGGTCAACGTCGCCGGTGGCCCGGCGACCCAACGCGACTACTTCGAGGCCGTCACCGAAGTGCTGGGCGTGGACCCGGTGTGGGAGCAGGGGCCCGCGTGGACCGGTCAGATCGTCGCCGACCGCGCTCGCCGCTGGGGCTGGACGCCGCAGGTCGGGCTCGCGCAGGCACTCGGCGAACTCAAGGGCGGATTGCGGGCCGAGCGGCGCAGCGAGTGACCGGGAGAGCCGGCGGCCTTCGGAGCAGAGGGCGGTTTGGCGCTTGTCATAGGGCGGCGCTACGTTCTGTCACGTGATGTCCTCAGCTGCCGGTGCAGTCGCGCGATGGATCTTGCCTCTTCTCTCGGTAGCGGTGCTGGCCGGCGTCGGCTTTGCTCCCGCGCCGGTGCATCCTGGTCCCGCCCCGGTGGTGCGCCTGGTCAGTGACGCAAACCCACTGGTGGGTCTGCCGTTCTACGTCAACCCGAACTCGAAGGGCACGCGCGCCGCGGCGAGCGACCCGGACCCGCTGCTGGCCGCGGTAGTCAACACGCCGACGGCGTACTGGATGGACCACCGTTCCACTCCGTCCGTGGATGCGAAGTACATCGCGGACGCACAGGCCGCGGGCACCTTGCCGATTCTCGCCCTCTACGGGATCCCGAATCGTGACTGCGGGAGCTACGCCGCGGGCGGGTTCGGATCTGCCGGTGCCTACCGCAGCTGGATCGACGGCGTCGCCGCCGCCATCGGCGGGGGACCGGCGGCGGTCATCCTCGAGCCCGACGCGCTCGCGATGGCCGAATGTCTGTCAGCTGCCCAGCAGCAGGAGCGCTTCGACCTGATCGGCTACGCCGTCGACACGCTGACGCGCAACCCCGCCACCGCCGTGTACGTCGACGCCGGCCACCCGCGCTGGGTGGCCGCCGACGTCATGGCAGCCAGGCTGAACCAGGTCGGCGTGGCCAAGGCGCGGGGCTTCAGCCTCAACACCGCCAACTTCTTCACCACCGAGGAGAACGTCGGCTACGGCGGAGCCATCTCCGGGATGACGGGCGGCAAGCCCTTCGTCATCGACACGTCGCGGAACGGCGCCGGACCGGTGGAGAACGACGAGCTGTACTGGTGCAACCCCAGCGGCCGCGCCTTGGGCGTGCGGCCCACCACGGCCACCGGCAACCCGCAGGTCGACGCTTTCCTGTGGGTCAAGCGACCCGGCGAGTCCGACGGCTCATGCCGGGGTGCTGCGAGTGCCGGCACCTTCGTCAACCAGTACGCCATCGATCTGGCCCGCAACGCCGGCTGGTAGTACCGCGACCTCCGGTCCCTACGCTGGTGTGATGTTCTTCCTCTTCGGCTACGGGGCCAAGCAGAAGTTCCTTGGTGCGGGAGAGGTCCGGGCCTGCCAGCGCTGCCACAACACCACGCAGTGGACGCGGGTTCGGGAGTTCAAGCAGATCACCTTGTTCTTCGTCCCGGTCGCGCGCTGGCGGCGCCGGGAGTTCGAAGTGTGCGGAATCTGCGGCAACGCCTTCGCGGTGTAAGCCGGTAGCGGTGCCCGCCTAGTGTCCCGCGCCGGAAATTCGTTGAATATATTTGGCGAGTGAGTCGAGGATCTCGTCGGCGGTCTTCTTCCAGACGAACGGTTTCGGCTAGCTCTAGAGGCTGGACCGGGCGTTGTCGGGAGCCGACATGGTCGGGTTGGCGTGGGTCCCGCTGCTGACCTTCGCCCGGCTCACCACGAAGCACGGCCTGTTCCCTTCCCCGCTCGACCCACGAGACGCGCTGGCTCAGATCCGGGCGTGGTGCGCGGCGCCGAGTGCGGTACTCGTGCAACCGAGCGCGCGGCACGCAGACGTCTTGTCCGACCTTGTGGTCCAGGTGGGCGCGGGCAGCAACCTCGTCAACGACGCCCATCTGGCAACGCTGGCCATCGAGCACCGGGGAAGCGTCGTCACCTATGACCGTGATGTCGGTCGATTCGACGGGATCCGTTGGGACACACCGGAATCGCTGCTGTCCTGACTCGGCAGGCTATTCCGCAGGCCGCGGGCCGACTACTTCATAAGTGGTGGAGGCGATCTCGATCCCGGCGGCGTCGAACTGCTCGAGCACCTCGCGGGCCATCTGGTCCTTGACGTCCCGGACGCCATACGCCTCGGTGACAAACCGAGCGGTGAGCTCGAGCCAATTGTCGGTCAGCCGCCAGTAGAGCTTCGGCTCGAGGTCGGTGTCACGCAGAAAGTACTTGCGGCGCATGCTCTCCAGCGCGTCCGCCGGCATCGCGCTCGGGGAGACGGAGTGCTTGGTTGCCGCATCGAGCAGTATCTGCCCGGCGGTGTGCCGGTCGGCGCGATAGGGGATAGGGATGGCGACCTCCTCCCACAGATACGGGAAGTCGCGCGTGTAGTTGTACACGGGTTCGTCGAACACCTTGTCGTTGGTCACCGTCACGACGCGGCCGGTGTACTGGCGGCTCTTGACCCACTGCGCGGGCTCGGCCCCCTGAAGAGCCGGTGGCTGGCCCATCTCCATGATCGTGGTCTTGATGAAGCCCAGCGCGATGACGTCACCTCGGACCCCACCCATCGTGATCCGGTCTCCGACGTTGAAGGTGTCGCCGCGCAGGATCAGCAGATAGCCGGCTACGGCAGTGATCACCCGCTGCAGCGCAAACGCAAGCCCCGCGGTCACCAGGCCGATGCCGGTGGCCAGCCGGGCGGGGTCGTCGAACCAGATGGACAGCAACCCGAGCAGAAACACCAGGGAGACGCCGATGTTGACGGCCTGCCGGCTCCAGAATCGCGCACGCTCGTTGCCGATGCCACGCAGCATCAGGCGCACCAGCGCCCGAAGTAGCCACCGCACCAGCATCAGAGCCAGGACAAGCGCCACCGTGAGGACCAGCTTGATGCCGTTCTCCTCACTGAAGAACAGCAGCCGGACGTCTTGGCCGAAGATGTGTATCCCCATGGGCGCATCCTGCCAGGGGGCCGCCGGCGGGATTCTCCGCTCAGCACAGTGTCACTTCGCTGACAATGGATACGCAGCACCGCTGCACGTGCTGCTTGAGTGAGCGCTAGCCACACAGCGACGAAAGGTCGGATCATTGAAAGCCACGTACGCGTTAGCGGTGCTTGCAACGACGGTCGGGTTGGTTGCCGGATGCGGAGGTACCGGCGGTGGGGACGACGCGTCGGCGACGTCCAGCGCGCCGCCAAGTGACGCCTCCGCGCCGGCCACATCCGCTACGCCCGCCGCCGTCCCAGCGGAACTGAACTTCACCGCGAAGACCCTCGGCGGCCAGGAGTTCTCGGGAGAGTCGCTGGTGGGTAAGCCCGCGGTGTTCTGGTTCTGGGCGCCGTGGTGCCCGACGTGTCAGCGCGAGGCACCCGAT
Organism: Mycobacterium sp.; assembly: GCF_049683355.1. Taxonomy (GTDB): domain Bacteria; phylum Actinomycetota; class Actinomycetes; order Mycobacteriales; family Mycobacteriaceae; genus Mycobacterium. The sequence continues at coordinate 9,329 of NZ_JBAUJB010000013.1, read as the reverse complement.
GTCGCGAGCGTCGCGCGTGCCAATCCCGAGGCGACGTTCGTCGGGGTGGCGGCGCTGGACCAGGAACCGGCGATGCAGGAGTTCGTCGACAAGTACGACGTCGGGTTCTTTCCCAACATCGCCGACCTCGATGGCTCGGTCTGGCAGCGCTTCGGCGTGACCGCACAACCGGCGTTCGCCTTCGTCGGCGCGGACGGCTCCGTCGATGTCGTCAAGGGAACGCTGGCGGAACCGGCACTGAGCAACCGGGTCGCCACGCTCCTAGACACCTGATGGAGGGTGGAACGATCGCCTTCGCGATGGCCGCCGGGCTGGTCGCGGCGCTGAACCCCTGTGGTTTCGCGCTGTTGCCCGGCTACCTCGCGTTGGTGGTGGCAGGCGAGGGCAACGCGCCTCCCAGCCGAATCGCCGCGGTGGGGCGTGCGCTGACCGCAACGGCGGTGATGGCGACCGGGTTCGTCGTGGTCTTCGGGTCGTTCGCGCTGATCCTGGCGCCGTTCACCGCGGTGATCCAGCAATACCTGCCGATGTTCACCGTCGTCATCGGGGCGGGCTTGGTGGGGTTGGGCGCCTGGATGCTGACCGGACGGGAGGTGACTCTGCTTCTTCCCAAAGCCGGCAGCGGCGCGCCCACTGCGCGGCTCGGCTCGATGTTCGGCTACGGCGTGGCTTACGCGGTGGCCTCGCTGTCGTGCACGATCGGTCCGTTCCTCGCAGTCACCGGTTCGACCTTCCGAACCGGTTCGGTGCTGGAAGGCGTCGTCGCCTATCTGGCATACGCCGCCGGCATGGCGTTGCTGGTCGGTGTCCTCGCGACTGCGATCGCGCTGGCGGCCGCACCGGTCACCAAGTGGCTACGCGGTGCGATGGGTCACCTGACCCGCATCGGTGGTGTGCTGCTGGTGGTGGCCGGTGCCTACGTGGCGTACTACGGGTTCTACGAACTGCGGGTGTTCCGCGGCGGCGACGCCGCCGACCCGGTCATCGGGGCGGCCGCACGTGTCCAGCAGGCGATGTCCTCGGCCGTCGGCGCTGTCGGCATCGTTCCGATCGCGGTGGCTCTCGCCGGGATCGTCGCTGTTGCCGGGGTCTTCGGGTGGCGCCGGATGAGCAGCGCTTCGGTGAAGGAGGAAGACCGGTGAGTGCGACGGGGATTGCCGGCGTTCGGAATGCTGCGGCAACACAAGCCCGTTAGATTGATCCCCACGCTCAGTGCGGGGTCAATGGAAGGGCAGTTTCGGACACGTGGCCGACGAATCCAGACATGAGCAGCGGGTGCCCGCCGGCGCGGCAGCCAGAACGGTGGTCTTCGCGCTCTACAACAAGGTGACGCTGCAGGATGTGGCGGCGCCGCTGGAGATCTTCGCCCGCGCGAACGACTTCGGGGCGAATTACACCGTGCTTTTGGCCTCCCCGACGGGGGAGGCCGTCGGCACCACGGCCTTTGCGACGCTGAACGTGGACATACCGCTGGTCGAGGTACCCGAGTCCATCGACACGCTGCTCGTGCCGGGCGGAGTTCCGGCCGACTTCGACTTCACACCAGGGTTGCACGACATCCCGGAAGAGCCGACGCCCGACGCCGTACCCGACGCCGTGAAGATGGTGCGCGAACTGGCGCCGCGGGCACGCAGGGTGGCCTCGGTGTGCACCGGCGCGTTCGTCCTCGCGGCCCTCGGGATGCTCGACGGCCGCCGCGCGACCACCCATTGGGCGCACTGCCAGACGCTGGCCGGCGCCTATCCGAACGTGAAGGTCGACCCCGACTCGTTGTTCGTGCAGGACGGCCCGTTCATCACCGGAGCCGGGATCACCGCCGGAATCGACCTGGCGCTGGCGCTGGTGGAGAGTGACTACGGGCCGGCCGTCGCCCGCCGGGTGGCGCGCTGGATGGTCGTGTTCCTGCAACGCCCCGGCGGGCAGGCACAGTTCAGCGTTTGGGCGGAGGCAGCACTGCCGGCGACGGGCGGTCTTCGCGACATCGTGGACTCCGTCATCGCCGACCCGGGCGCCGAGCATTCGACAGCGGATATGGCAGCCCGCGCGGCGGTGAGCGAGCGGCACCTGGTGCGGATGTTCCGCGATCAGGTCGGGACGACACCCGCCCGGTTCGTCGAGCAGGCGCGACTGGAGGCCGCAAAGGTGCTCCTGGCCACCGGGGGCCAGAGCCAGGAGGCCGTCGCGCGGCGTGCCGGCTTCGGCACCCCGGACACCATGCGGCGCACCTTCCGCCGAAACCTCGGCGTTTCTCCCGGCGTGTATCGAAATCGCTTTCGCACCACCGGAATCGACCAGTAGCGACCGTCAGGCGCCCGGTGCCGTCGCATGTGGGACGCGGCGCGCCGCTAGGTGATCGCGAACCCGGGCGCCTGAGCTCAGGCCGCTGCGCCGGGCCGCCGCGTGAAAGGACTCGCCCGCCAGGACCAGGCTGACGGCGTTCTCCAGCCGGACCTCCTGGACGTACTGCCGAAGCGTCACCCCGACCTGCGCCTTGAACAATCTGGCGAGATGGCGAGGACTGATGCCGAGTCGGGTTGCCACCGTCTCGAGTTCGTAGTGCCCCGCCGGTTCGGCGTTGACCGTGGCGAGCAACCGGTCGAGCTCCGGGTGCTTGGGCCGGGGTGTCCGGGCGGCCACGGAGATCTGCGGATCACCCTCCATGCGTCTGCTGAGCACGACCATGTCCTTCGAGATCTCCTGGGCCATGCCCGCGCCGTAGTCGTCACTGACCAGGGCCAGCGCCAGATCGATGCCGGCTGCGACTCCGGCGGAGGTCCAGACGGCACCGTCTCGGGTGTACACCGAATCACGGTCGATGATCACCGACGGGTGTCGCGCGGCGAACGTGTCGAGGTGCCGCCAATGCGTGGTCGCCCGCCGGCCATCCAGCAGACCCGCCGCGGCCAACGCGAATGACCCGGCGCAGACCGAGGCGAGCCGGGCGGCCCGCGGTGCGTGAGAGCGGATCACCTGCTGCAGATGCTGCGGAACACCCTCGGCGACAAGGAAATCGCCGCCCGGCACCAGAAGCGTGTCGAGTCGGGAGGGCAGGGCAGACGCCGGGGCGGCGTCGAGGGAGAATCCCGATGAGCACCGGATCGACGAGGAGCCGGTCGTCGAGTAGAGCCCGACCGAATAGGCACACCCCAGTGTGCGAGCCACGTCGAAGACTTCCAGCGGCCCGGTGACATCCAGGGTGCGGACCCCGTCGAACACAAGCATCGCGACGCGCCGTGGCCGACGGTCGCTGACGAGATGCATTGCACTAGCCTGGGTTACCACAGCCACCCGGTGCGCGCCGATGTCCGGAATTGCGCACGACCTGTCCGTGTCGGTCGGATCTCGCTCGCGGGGGTCCGGGTCTGCCGGCCGGGATGTCCTGTTCTGCGCAAAAGATGTCCATGTCGGCGGTCGTCCGAAAATCCTGCGTTACTGCCTGGAAACACGGCGCGCTCAACGTTGTCCACGGGCTTGACGGTGAGCCCGGCGTCGGCATCGCTACTCGAAGTGTCCCGATGTCCCGATATCTCGATCTCGTCGACAAAACAAGGTGGAACTGAATGGATTCGCGGTCTGCGCTCACGTTGAGCATCGGTGTGCTCGGCGGGTTCGCGGTGGCCTTCACCGCCACCGTGATCACCGTCCCGATCTGGGTGGTGTTCCTGGCATGGGCGTCCTTCTTCTTCGTCGGTGGTGGTCTGACCGGCTGGGTGCGCTCGGTGCTGTCGAATCTGGCGGGCGTCGCCATCGCCTGCGGGAGTCTTTACGCAGCGCATCTGCTCGGTGGCGGTCTCCTGCTCACCGCCGTCGCCGTGGGCGTCGGCAGCGCGGTGATGGTGCAGGCGTCCTGGGTCGACATTCTCGCCACCACGCCGGCGGTGGTGGTGGGGTTCGCCTCCACAGTGTCCACGGTCGCGGGGACAGGACAGTTGGTCACCGCGACGAGCATCTCCCATCCCGGCCTCGTGGCGGCGGTCGCCTGCGTGCTGGGTGCGACGTTCGGGATCGTCTCGGAGTACCTGGCCAAAGTGATGACAAGAACGCCGACGGCTCCGGCTGCCGGTGCTGAAACGAAAGGCGCGACGGCATGAAGTTGCAGCACTACCTGGGCGGTCTCGAGGGCCTGCCCCAGCCGCTGAGCCTCGAGAAGCGAGTGTTCGTCGAAGAGTGGGAGAAGCGGATCTTCGGCATCCACGTCGCGATGATGGGGCTGAGCAACCACCTCGGTTCAGCCCTGCCCGAATACCCGATCGCCGATGTGCCGACCAAATTCCGCGACGAATGGACCTGGGCGGACCTGCGTACCGGCGCCGAGGGGATGAACCCGTTCGACTACTTCAAGTTCCGCTACTACGAGAAGTGGCTCGGCGGCATCACCCAGTTCTTCATCGACAAAGGCTATGTGTCTGAAGACGAGATCCTTTCGCGGCTAGGCGATTCCACGCTGCCGTCCACCGAGGCCGACGTCCCGGCGATCGATGATCAGGTGATCGACTACCTGCGTCGCGGCGACAGCCCCCGGCGCGATGTGGCGCACCCGAAGTTCGCCGTCGGGCAGAAGGTTCGCATCACCAATGTCCCGGCCGGAGCTCACACCCGCCTGCCAGGTGCCCTGCGGACGAAGATCGGCACGGTCACCCGCATCTTCGAAGGCGACTACGGCTACTTCGTCCACACCGGCGACGGCATCGGCGACCCGATGCCGATCTACATCGTCGAGTTCACCCCGGAGGAACTCTGGGGCGTGCGCGCCGAGCCCGGGGCCAACAGTTTTTATGCCGAGTTGTTCGAGGCCTATCTCCAACCCGTCCAGGAGGACCAGTGAGTGACCAGTTCGCCTACCCATCCGATCGTGAGCAGTCGAGTGCCGAGAAGGTCACGGCACTGGAGAACCTGTTGGTGGAGAAAGGGATCATCACCAGCCAGACCGTCGACAAGGTGCTGTCCTACTTCGAGTCGGAGATGACACCGCTGAACGGCAAGAAGATCGTCGTCAAGGCCTGGCAGGATCCGGATTTCGCGGCTCGCGTCGTTGTCGACACGCCGGCGGCGATCGCCGAGCTGGAACTGCCTGACGGCATGGCCGGCGCCGAGGGGGAACACCTGCAGGCCGTCGCCAACGTACCGGGGGTGCACAACCTGATCATCTGCACACTGTGTTCGTGCTTCCCGTGGCCGGTTCTGGGGCTGCCGCCCTACTGGTACAAGGATCCGGTGTTCCGCTCCCGGGCGGCACGCGAACCCCGAACCGTGCTGGCCGAGGTCGGAGTCGAAATCGCCGATGACACCGAGATCAAGGTGTGGGATTCCAGTGGGCACTCCCGGTGGTTTGTCATCCCCGAGCGGCCCTCCGGGACAGAGGGTTTCACCGACGAGCAACTCATGGACCTGGTCACCACCGAATCGATGATCGGTGTCGCACTGGCAGGGCAGCAGTCATGACACTCCACGAAACTTGCACCACCGACCAGGCCGCCCCGTCGTTCGACCACGAATGGCAGCGCAGAGCGTTCGGGCTGGCACTGGCCCTCTCGGAGTTCGGCCACTACCAGTGGAGCGAATTCCAGCAGAGCCTGATCGACACGATCGGGAGCTGGGAGGCCACGCCGGAAGCCGTGCGTGGCGAATGGGAGTACTACGACCACTGGGTGGCAGCGCTCGAAGACGTCGTCCAACAGCGAGAAATCCTCACCGCACCCGTGATCACCGACGACGGCGACCACGCTGTGGCCGACGACCACCACTGACTCGCCGAAAAGAAAGGTCCACCAATGCACATAGAACCCGGAGTTGTCGAAGGGTCGAAGATCGTCCTGAGTTACCTCACCGTCGGCGGGGTCGGCGCCTACGCGTTGACCTCGGCATGGAAGCACATCAAGGAGCGTGGCTCGGCGTCGCTGGTTTTCGGCGCCGTCGCGTCGACGGCGATGGTGTTCGTGTTCTTCCAGGTGTTCCCGCATTTCCCGGTGGGAGTTTCCGAAGTCCACCTGATCCTGGGATCGACACTGTTCCTGTTGTTCGGCGCCGCACCGGCGGCCTTCGGGCTTGCGCTGGGCCTGCTGATCCAGGGTGTGCTGGTCGCGCCCTTCGACCTTCCGCAGTTCGGGATGAACGTCACCACGTTGCTGGTGCCGTTGTTCGCACTGCAGTACGTGGCGGGCAGGACCATCGCGCCCAAGACTGCCTATGTCGATCTGAAATACCGTCAGGCGCTGGGGCTCTCGGCGACCTACCAGGCGGGGATCGTGTCCTGGGTGTCGTTCTGGGCGCTCTACGGTGAGGGCTTCAGCGCCGAGACGGTCGCCAGCCTGGCCGCATTCGGTGTTGCCTACATGTCGGTGATCATCCTCGAACCGCTCGCGGACCTGGCGGTGCTGGCCGGCGCCAAGGCGCTGCACCGGTTCAGGGACGGGGCGTGGCTGGAGCCCCGCTTGTTCGCGCCTGCCTGACCGGTCCGCCATTCACAACCGAGGGCCGCTTTCCGGGTACTGCCCGGCAGGCGGCCCTTCGGGGTGCGTCACTCCAGTACGAACACCGGGATCAGGCGGTCGGTCTTGGTCTGGTACTCGGCGTAGGGCGGGTACGCCTGAACGGCGAGCTCCCACCAGTGCTCGCGCTCAGCGCCGTCCACCTCGCGTGCGGTCAGTTCGACGACCTTCTCACCGTCCTGCGCGGTGACCTGGGGGTGGGCCTTCACGTTGTGGTACCAGGAGGGATGCTGCGGGTCGCCTCCCTTGGACGCGATCATGGCGTACCGGCCGTTCTCCTCGACGCGCATCAACGGTACGTAACGCTTCTTGCCGGACTTCGCACCCGTGGTGGTGAACAGGACGACCGGACGGCCCATGATCTCGACGCCGTCGGTGGTGCCCTGCTCCAGGATGCGTTCGGTCTGTTCGCGGACCCAGTCCGTCGGGCTCAGTTCGCCGTGTTCAGTCACGTCGTGCTCCAACACTTCTCGGCGCGGTGGTATTCCGCCGCGGGGTTCAGCGCGCCCGCCACTGCGGCGGACGCCGGTCGCGCCAGGCTTGCAGGCCCTCAGCGACGTCCTCGGTCGCTCCCGCCACCTTACGCATGGTCTCGCCGAAGCGAACGGACTCGACCCAGCCCATGTCGGCGCTGCGCCACGCGACCTCCTTGGTGGCGCGCTGGGCCAGTGGGGCGGCCTCGGTCAGGGTCTTGGCCCAGGCCTGCGCTTCGGCCTGCAGGTCGGCGGGGTCGACCAGCTTCCAGATCAAGCCGATCTCCTTGGCCCGCTCGGCGCCCATCGACTTGCCGGTCAGCAGCAACTCCATCGCGTTGGCCCACCCGACCCGGTGGGGCAGCCGGATCGCTCCGACGATGGTGGGCGCGCCGAGCGTCACCTCGGGGAAGCGGAAGCTGGCCTCGGTGCTGGCGATGACGAAGTCGCAGAACAGCACCCCGGTCAGGCCGTAGCCGATACACGGACCGTGTACGGCGGCGATGGTCGGCTTGAACAGCTCCATCCCGCTTTCGAAGGAGTTGATGGTGGGTTTCTCCCAGAACGTCCCACCGAACGTGCCCACCGACCCGGCACCGTCCTTGAGATCCCCGCCGGCGCAGAAGACGTCACCGTTCGCGGTGAGGATCCCGACCCAGGCGTCCTCTTCCTCGCGGAACCGGTCCCAGGCCGCGTTAAGCTCGTCGCGCAGAGCACCGTTGATCGCATTGCGGGCCTCGGGCCTGTTCAGGGTGATGGTGGCGACGTGGTCTTCCAGCTCATAGGTGACGAGGCTCATAGCTGGACCCTAGTCCTAGTTGCCGGGTTCGATAGGTTCGACAGTCATGGCCCTGTCAGCGGACATCGTCGGCATGACCTACACCTACCCCGACTACTACGAGATCGGGGTGGAGAAGATCCGCCAGTACGCCAAAGCGGTCAAGAGCATGGATGCCGCACACTTCCACGAGGATGCCGCCCGCGCATTGGGTTACGACGGGATTCTGGCACCCCTGACGTTCATTTCGATCTTCGGCCTGCAGGCGCAGATGGCGTTCTTTGCGCACGCCGGCATCCCCATCGAGGACGAGAAGATCGTTCAGGTCGAGCAAGGCCTCACAATGCTGCACCCCCTCAAGGCGGGCGACAGACTCTACTGCCACATCCGCCTGGAATCGCTCCGGCGGGCATTCGGGGCAGATGTCCTGACGATCAGAAGCCGTATCACGAATCAACACGGTCAAACGGTGCAGGTGGACTACACCGTGATGGCCGGTCGCAGCGAATCGGAGTGAAGCTGGTACGCCATGCGGGTGGCCCGGTCACCGGGTTCTCCGGAACGCGGCGGTGACCTCGGCCACCCGCGGGTCGGTGCGCAACTCTTCCAGGGTCACCGGCAGCGGGAGCCGCCAGTTCGGGTATTCGTCGATGGTTCCGGGAAGATTGGGTTGTCGTGGCTCGCCGACGACGTCGTACGGGGAGATGAGCTTGAGCTGACTCGGAGTTGCGGCCAACAATCGGTGCATCGCGACGATGATCGCCGACTCGTCCGGTTCGGAAACGCTGTCCAGCAGTCCCTCGGAGCGCAACAGTGCCAGCCACTCGGCACGCTCCCGGTCCGCGTTCTCTTCCTCGGCGGTGACGTCGTCGAGCAGACCGAGGTCGGCGCGCACCCGCACGTGCTCCCCGCGCAGAAATCCGGCCGCGGTGGGGAGGTCATGGGTCGAGAGGCTGGCCGCCGCCCGACGGGGCCAGTTCGCCGGCGTCAACAACGGCTCGTGCGGTGCGGACTGATCACGGGTGAACCAGGACACCGCGCATCCCAGCATCCCGTTGTCGGAAAGCGCTTGCGTGACTTCCGGTTCGACCGTTCCCAGATCTTCGCCGACCACGGTGGCGGCGGCGCGATGGGCTTCCAGCGCCAGCACTGCGAGCATCGTGTCGGCGTCGTAGTGGACATAGGTGCCGCGGTCCGGGCCGTCGCCCGGCGGGATCCACCACAGTCGCCACAGACCGGCGACGTGGTCGATACGCAACCCATCGGCATGGGAGAGGACAGCCCGCAGCATGTCCCGAAGTGCGGCATATCCGGTGGCGGCCAGGCGATCCGGACGCCACGGCGGGAGACCCCAATCCTGGCCGCGCGGGGTGAAGTTGTCCGGCGGCGCTCCGACGCTGACACCGGCGGCGAGAACATCAGCCAGCGCCCACGCATCGGCACCGTCGGCATCCACCCCCACCGCGAGGTCGTGCAGCACCCCCAGCGCCATACCGGCGTCCTGTGCGCTCTGCCGGACGGCGGTCAGCTGCTCGGCGCACCGCTGCTGTACCCAGGCATGGAACGCCACCCGGGGGGCCAGCTCTCGGC
>NZ_JBAUJB010000012.1:0-3024 GCF_049683355.1 Mycobacterium sp. | reverse complement strand
CCCACCGTTGTGGCGGCGGGTGATGGATAGGCGGGTACTGGCCCATTACGGCGGCGACATCCGACGGGCTGCGTTGAGCCCGGGGAAGGCGCGGCGGTTAGCGAAGCGGTACGCCTGACTGCACCTGTCGGGTACGGCGCAGCGCGGCCCCGGCGGTCCGCATCGACAGTGCCGGCGACAGCCGCTCCAGGTACCACAGCGCTTTCCACCACCGCGGCACGACGATGATCGCCTGATTGCGCCGGACGGCGCGCAGCGCGCGCTCGGCGAAGTCAACCGGGTCCATGGGCCGCAGAGCCTCACCCAGTTTAAGCTGGTCCTCGCGGCTGACCGACTTGTTGCGGCCGTATTCGCCGCCGGACAGGATCGGGGTGCGGACCACCCCGGGACACAGCACCGACACCTTCACGCCATGGGTGGCGGCCTCCACGCGCATGGTCTTGGACAGAGCGACGACGGCATGCTTGGTCGCGGAGTAACCGCCCTGTGCCGACGTGGTGATCAAGCCGGCCATGGAGGCGGTGTTGACGATGTGACCACTGCCCTGGGAGATCATGATCGGGTAGGCAGCTGCGACCCCGTGGACAACTCCGCGCAGGTTCACGTCGATGATGTCGTTCCAGTCATCGAGCGTCAGGGTATCGACCTCGCCACCGATGCCGATGCCGGCGTTGTTGAACAGGTAGTCGATGCGCCCGGATGTCTGCACCGTCGAACGGACGGCCTGCTCGAACGCCGCGGGATCCCGGACGTCCAGTTCGACCGCGTGCACCCCGGCGCCGCTGCCGCCGAGCCGTTCAGCGAGTTGGCCTGCGACCTCGAACTGGCGGTCGGCGATCCACACCGTCGCACCAGCGTTCACCAGTTGTGATGACAGGGCGGCGCCGATCCCGGAGGCGCCACCGGTGATGAACGCGACTTTTCCGGCCAGGGCGGACTTGTCGTTGGTTGCCACCCGGGAAGGATAGCCGTCGGACACCCCCGACGGTGTTGGTAGTCGGTGTGGGTCTGCGTCAGGAGGAACTGCTGTCGGGGTCCTTGTCGGACTTGTCATCCGAGTCGCCGGCATCGCTGTCTCCGGTATCGCCGCTCGAGTCGCTGCCGGCGGTATCGGCGCGGTCTCCCGCCGTCGTCTTCTTTGTGCCGTTGAGCGGCGCGCGGTGCTTGGGGCCCGCGGGCTTGTCGGATTCGGCGGACCCGTCACCGGTCTCACCGTCGGCGTCCTCGGCGTCCTCGGCGTCCTCGTCCGTTTCGCCGGGCTGTTCGGTGTCGGTGGGCTCGGTGTCGGCGTCGGTCCCGCCGGCCTCGGCGGTCGGTTCCTCGGAGACGGGCGCCTCGTCCGCCTCGTCCGTCTCGCCAGTGCTCACCGCAGCTCCGGCACCGCCGGAGACCTCGGAAGGCTCCGCTCCCCCATCGGGGCCGTCGGCGACGTCCTGGCCGCCCGCGGCGGCGGCTTCCTCGGTGCCGAGCGTCAGCGACGTGACGGCAGCGGCCGACGATTCGTCGGAGAGAGACCGCAGCGCATCGGAGCCCTGCTCGCCCTGGGGTGCCGCCGGCAGGTAGGGCCGGGAGTATGCGCTGTCGATGATGGCACGTAAGGGGTCTTCCCACTGGTCGGCCAGCTCATCGAGACCGAGGTCGCGCAGCGGCTGCAGCAGAGGCAGATACTCAGTGGGGACGAAGACATACGTGGTCCTCGGACCAGACATAGTTGTCGGGGTCGTCGAGATCCACGTCCCGGTAGTTCATGTGGATGATGTTGAACGCGGCCAGAGCGTTTGCCGTCGCGAGCAGGTTGAACGGGTTGGTCGGGAAGTCGGCGATCGGGTCGTACTCGCGTGCAACGTCGATCACGGCGTAGCGGGTCGGCGGCGCCGTGATCACGTCCCCCAGGTTCCAGGTGCTGGCCCCGCCGTACTTGCGGGTTCCGTTACCGATGAGCAGGAACGACAGATCCTCCGCGGCGACGTCGCTGTCTTCTGCCCGTTCGGTCAGCCAAGCCGTCGCTATTCGTGCGCCGCCGCTGAACGCATACACGATCTTCGGGCCGTCGGCATCATTGATGGCGTAGTCGAGGTTCACGAGGTTCTCGTTGACGCCGATCTCGTACGTCGTGGTGCTGATGATCCACCAGTACAGAACTTCCTGACAGTTCCTCGGGGCAGCGCAGCCGGAGCCCTGAAGGTACTGAGGCATGTCCCACGGGGCCGGTCCATGGGTCAGGACGGTCGCAGGAGTTACGGGTGTCAGCCCGGCAGCCACAGCGGATGCACTGCCGCCGAGCGCAATCGGCAACGTGGCGAATGGCAACGCCGCCGCGGCGAGAGCCCCCTTCAGTACCTGCTTCACGTGCTCTCTCCTCATGTCACGCGGGAATCCCTGGCCCGATATGTGTCGTCGGGCGAGGCGGTCCCGTCGCCACTTCGAGACACGCTGCGTCGCGAGCGGACACGCCACTTGCGGCGAACCGGCCTACGGATAGGCCGGCCGCTTGGCTGGCAGTTGTGGTGCGCACTCGTACACAGCATTGCTCGGGGGAGTGATCCGAGTACTGCAGGTTCCCCGACCCGAGGCACATTACCTCAGGTTTGCTCGGCTGGCATGTCCGAACAGCAAACACTCGATGGCCGAAACCCCGGTCATTTGAGACGGATGGCTCGTCGTGGCTATCAAGATCGACCACCGCAGCTGCGAAGGTGGTAGCGGTCGGAGGCCTGGCGTGGTGCTGATCGTTGCGAGCTGGACGCCGAATCCTGTTGGCGCAACGGTTTTTCCCTCGCCGGCACGTCCCGGCCCACGCGGCGCTTCTCGAGCGTCGGCGAGGCCGACTGCGCTGGACGTCAGAGCCGCTGACCTGTGCCGGAACCTGTGAAGCAGGTAGTTTGCCCCGCAGACGGTCTTTGTCCGGCGAGACCATCTTGCAGACCTCGTCGGCCAGCGCCGGCAAACTGGTGAACGACGCGAAGTCCTGCTTGCCTCGCTGCCCCGGGTACTGCACGGCCACCCGCTTGATGTCGGTGGTGA
>NZ_JBAUJB010000011.1:0-1848 GCF_049683355.1 Mycobacterium sp. | reverse complement strand
GGTCACCGTGGCCGACGTGGCCGATCGTGTTGCGGACCCGTCTGTCGCCCGCCCACGCCGAAGGTGGTGACCGCCGCTACCAGGTGGCGGTACAACGCTTTCTCGGTGACGAGCAGGGCAACGTCCGGGCGGTGGAGATCGCCGAGGTCGAGGTCGAGCGCGACGAGTCGGGACGACGCCACGTCGTGCCGGTCGGGGACTCGCTGGAGATCCCCTGTGAGCTGGCACTGCTGGCGATCGGGTTCGACGGTGTGGAGCACATGCCGCTGTTGGACGGCCTGGGGCTGGCGCTCAACCGCCGCGGGGCGGTGCCGTGCGGCCAGGACTGGCAGACCACCAGCCCGGGGGTGTTCGTCTGCGGCGACGCCCACCGGGGCGCCTCGCTGATCGTGTGGGCGATCGCGGAGGGCCGCAGCGCCGCGCACGCCGTCGACAGCTACCTGATGGGGGAGTCGGACCTTCCCGCGCCGGTCAGGCCCGGTGCGCTCCCGCTGGCCGTCGTCTGAATCGATTAACGACTATGCTCAACACCCGTGAATAGACGCGGAAAAATCGTCTGTACGCTGGGCCCCGCCACTGCCTCCGAGGAGGCGGTCAAGAAGCTGGTGGAGTCCGGGATGGACGTCGCCAGGCTGAACTTCAGCCATGGCGACTATGCCGACCATGAGGCCAACTACAAGCGCGTCCGGACTGCCTCCGATGTGACCGGACACGCCGTCGGAATCCTCGCCGACCTGCAAGGACCGAAGATCCGGTTGGGCCGTTTCGCCGACGGGCCCGTCGAGTGGGTCAATGGCGAGACGGTGCGGATCACCGTCGAGGACTTCGAGGGCAACCACGATCGGGTCTCGACCACTTACAAGCGCCTGGCCCAGGACGCCAGCCCGGGCGACCGGGTCCTGGTCGACGACGGGAACGTCGGTCTGGTCGTGGAGCACATCGACGGCAACGACGTGGTCTGCTCGGTGACCGAGGGCGGAAAGGTCAGCAACAACAAGGGCATGTCGCTGCCCGGGATGAGCGTCTCGGCCCCGGCGCTGTCGGAGAAGGACATCGAAGACCTGGAGTTCGCGCTGCGGCTCGGTGTCGACCTGGTGGCCCTGTCGTTCGTGCGTTCACCCGCCGACGTCGAACTGGTTCACGAGGTGATGGACCGCGTCGGCCGGCGGGTCCCGGTGATCGCCAAACTCGAGAAGCCGGAAGCCATCGACAACCTCGAGGCGATCGTGCTCGCCTTCGACGCGATCATGGTCGCCCGTGGTGATCTGGGTGTGGAGCTCCCGTTGGAGGAAGTTCCCCTCGTGCAGAAGCGTGCCATCCAGATGGCAAGGGAGAACGCGAAACCCGTCATCGTGGCCACCCAGATGCTGGAGTCGATGATCGAGAACTCCCGTCCCACCCGGGCCGAGGCGTCCGACGTGGCCAATGCCGTGCTCGACGGCGCCGACGCGGTGATGCTCTCTGGTGAGACCTCGGTGGGCAAGTACCCGTTCGAGACCGTCAAGACGATGGCCCGGATCATCAGCGCGGTCGAGGACAACTCGGTCGCGGCACCGCCGCTGACCCACGTGCCGCGCACCAAGCGCGGCGTCATCTCCTACGCCGCCCGCGACATCGGTGAACGCCTCGACGCCAAGGCGCTGGTCGCCTTCACCCAATCCGGTGACACGGTGCGTCGGCTGGCCCGGCTGCACACGCCGCTGCCGGTGCTGGCGTTCACCGCGCTGCCCGAGGTGCGCAGCCAGCTGGCGCTGACCTGGGGCACCGAGACGTTCATCGTTCCGCACATCGAGACCACCGACGGCATGATCCGTCAGGTCGACAAGTCGATGCTGGAGATGGACCGCT
>NZ_JBAUJB010000010.1:0-4396 GCF_049683355.1 Mycobacterium sp. | reverse complement strand
GCTCCGGGTCCGGGCCCCGTTCCACCGGCTCTCGGGCCTGCGCCCGGGCCGGTGGGCTGAGCCACCGCGTTCCGGCCGGCACCGACCTGCGGCCTAGACTCGCAGGTGATGTCCCCAACTCCGATTGACCTCGAATCCTCGGTACGCGCCGCGCTCGGCAAGGTGATCGACCCCGAACTGCGGCGCCCGATCACCGATGTCGGCATGGTCAAGAGCGTCACCGCCGAGGCCGATGGCTCCGTGCACGTCGAGGTGTACCTGACCACGTCGGCATGCCCGAAGAAAACCGAGATCACCGACAGCGTCAGCCGCGCCGTCAGCGACGTTCCCGGCACCGGCGCGGTCAAGGTGACCCTCGACGTGATGAACGACGAACAACGCGCCGAGCTGCGCAAGCAACTGCGCGGCGATTCCCGTGAACCGGTGATCCCGTTCGCGCAACCCGGCTCGCTGACCCGCGTCTACGCCGTCGCGTCCGGGAAAGGTGGCGTCGGCAAGTCCAGCGTCACGGTGAACCTGGCCGCCGCGATGGCCGCCCGCGGGCTCTCCGTCGGGCTGCTGGACGCCGACATCTACGGGCATTCGGTGCCCAGGATGATGGGCACCTCCGACCGGCCCACCCAGGTCGACTCGATGATCCTGCCGCCGGTCGCGCACGACGTCCGGGTGATCTCCATCGCGATGTTCACCCAGGGCAACACACCGGTGGTGTGGCGCGGTCCGATGCTGCACCGGGCGCTTCAGCAGTTCCTCGCCGACGTGTACTGGGGTGATCTGGACGTACTGCTGCTAGACCTGCCGCCCGGCACCGGTGACATCGCGATCTCGGTTTCGCAGTTGATCCCCGGCGCGGAGATCCTGGTGGTCACGACGCCCCAGATGGCCGCCGCCGAGGTCGCCGAGCGGGCCGGCGCCATCGCGTTGCAGACCCGGCAGCGCATCGTCGGGGTGGTGGAGAACATGGCGGGGCTGGTGCTGCCGGACGGGACGACCATGCAGATCTTCGGCGAGGGCGGTGGCCTCAAGGTCGCCGAGAACCTGTCGCGGGCAGTCGGCGCCGACGTGCCGCTGCTCGGTCAGGTGCCGCTGGATCCCGCGCTGGTCTCGGCCGGCGATTCGGGAACTCCGCTGGTGCTGTCCGACCCGGACTCCGCGGCGGCCAAGGAGCTGCGCAGCATCGCCGATGCGCTGTCGAGCCGCAAGCGTGGACTGGCCGGCATGTCGCTGGGGCTGGACCCCGCCGGCCGCTGACCCGCCCCGCCGGAACTGCGTTCCAGCATGGCCGCTCTCGCAACTCTGCTGCTGGAATACCGTTCCGGCGCTGAGAAGGCTACGTGGCGTCGGTGTCGAAGGGCGTCGACACCGACGGCTCGGGCGTGGGAGTGGGCGTGGGCGGTGCGACCTCAGCCGGGCCGGGTCCGGACTGCGGCTTCACCGCCGGACCCTGCTTGGCGCCGGCGCCGTCGAACTTGCCGGTGAAGATCGAGTCGTCGCCGTCGAGCAGGTGCTTGGTCAGCGCCGCGCGCGGCGTCATGCCCCGCAGCCGCTGCAACTCCGAGAGCGGTTCCCGCAGATCCTCGAACTCCGGGCCGAGATCTTCACGGAGCTGGCTGGTGGCACCGCTGACGTAGTCCCGGGCCTGGCGCAACGCCCCCGACGTCCACCGGATCGCCCCGGGCAACCGTTCCGGTCCGAGGATCACCAGACCCGCGATCACCAGGAGCAGCATCTCGCCCCACCCGACGTTGGCGAACACGGGCTAGGTGCTGTTGTCCGGACCGGGGGTGACGGTCAGCGTCACGCGTCGGCCGTCGCGAACCACCTCGATGGGTGCCGCCTCACCGATCCTGAGTTGCCGCACGGCGACGACGAACTCGTCGGCGTCGGCGACTTCGCGGTCCCCCACCTTGACGACGACGTCGTTCTCCAGGATTCCGGCCCGCTCGGCGGGCCCACCCTGCGCGACGTTGGCGATCTGCGCACCGTTGGCGACGTCGTTGCTCACCGAGCGCGCTGTCAGCCCGAGTGTCGGGTGGGCGATCCTGCCGCTCTGGATCAAGGCCTCCACGACTTGCTTGACCTCGTTGACCGGGATGGCGAACCCGAGGCCGCTGGCACTGTCCGACAGCGACTTGCCTGCGGTGTTGATGCCGATGACCTCGGCGTTCATGTTGATCAGCGGCCCACCGGAGTTGCCGTGGTTGATCGATGCGTCGGTCTGCACGCCGTCGATCACGGTGTCGGTGTCGGAGCCGTCGCCGGACAGCGGCACCGGGCGGTTGAGCGCGCTGATGATGCCGGTGGTGACCGTGCTGCGCAGCCCCAGCGGGGCACCCGCGGCGATCACCTCTTCACCGACCTGGAGATCGTCGGAGTTCCCCATCCGCGCGACGACGAGGTTGTCGACGTTGTCGACCTTGAGCACCGCGAGGTCGGTCTTGGGGTCGCGACCGACCAGATTGGCCGGCACCTCTTTGCCGTCGTTGAACACCACCGCCAACTCGTACTTGGCCGGGTTCGTGGCGGCTTCGGAGATCACGTGGTTGTTGGTGACGATGTAGCCGCGGCCGTCCACGACGACGCCCGATCCCTGAGAACCCTCACTGTCGCTGGTCGCCTCGATCGTGACCACCGAATCCGCAACCGCGGCAGCCACTTCGGTGAACCGGCCAGGCGGCAGGTCGGGCCTGTCACCGGTCTCCAGGGTCACCTTCGAGGTTGTGAAAGCGCCGACGACTTCCGCGGTGGTCCGACCGACCCAGCCTCCGGCGACACCGATGACCAGCGCGACGATGCCCAGCACGCCGAGGGCCGCATAGGACACCCTGCCGCCGAAGAGCACGTCCCGCACGCCCAGCTTTCCGGTCGCGGCACTCACCGGCGCCGGTGCGCTCGGCGCGAACGCCGGGGTTCCCAGTGCGGCGGCCGAGCCGGGGTTGCGCCACGGATCGTCGGGTTCGTCGGCGCTGTCATCGCGTTCCGCCTCGAGCGCGCCCGCGTCGGTCGGGTGCCGCTGCAGCGACTCGCTGCCCGGGTGGGTACGGCCGAAGGCCTCGGCCAGCACCGGGTCCGGGGCCTGGTCTGTGGGGGTGTACTCACCCTGGTCGCGATGCTGGCCGGCGGCGAGAAATGATCCGCTCACGCCCTCGGGCCTACCGAACACACGCTTGGCCGCCGGATCGACCGGCGGACGCGACACGGGGCGCGGCTCCAGACGCTCCCGACCGGACTGGTCCAGATTGGTCACCCGTTCATCGCCCTTCCCAATACCTCTTGACTAGGTCGCCTAGGCGCCAGCAATCGCCGACGCACGTCGATGGTCGACTCTGCTTTCACCTTACCGGCGCTTGCGACGAGCGCGCGGCCTGCCATCAGCTAATTGGGGCCCCTCGGGCGGGTCCAGAGCTTCCTCCGGTGGGTGGTGCGGAATCTGGGACAACAGCCCCAGCAAAGAACTCGGCATCGCCACCGGGCAGGAATCCCGCAACGCCGACCGCGCCTGGCGCTGGGCATCGACCTCGAGCGCGCAGTCGGGGCACAGCGAGAGGTGATGCGCCGCGCGCAGATGTGCGGACATCCGGAGCTCACCGTCGACGAAGGCGGCGACGGCTTCGGTCGACAGATGTTCGGTGGACCCGAACTGGCGCGGACCGACGGGTGAGTCGCTTTGTGCAGCGAACTGGGTGGGAAGCCAGGAGAAGGCGCGCCGGAATGCATGTCCGGGATCAACCATCACCCAGCTCCTCTCTCCGGTCACCTCACCCCTACTTCGAATGTAGCGCGGCCTGCTCTGAGACACCGAGTGAACGTCAGGCCGACTTGACCGGGTCGCGCAACACCTCCGGCAGACCGGCGTCGGAATGGCGCGCCAAGTGGTCGCGCAGCGCCTGCCGGCCGCGGTGGATGCGGCTGCGTACGGTCCCCAGCTTGACGCCGAGGGTCGCCCCGATCTCCTCGTAGGACAGTCCTTCGATGTCACACAGCACCACGGCGGCACGGAACTCCGGCGGAAGGGAATCGAGCGCGGCCTGCAGGTCGGGGCCGAGCCGCGAGTCGTGGTAGATCTGCTCGGGGTTCGGTTCGTCTGCCGGCACGCGGTCGTAGTCCTCGGGCAAGGCCTCCATCCGGATGCGGCCGCGGCGGCGCACCATGTCCAGGAACAGGTTCGTGGTGATGCGGTGCAGCCAGCCCTCGAAGGTGCCGGGCTGGTAGTTCTGCACCGAGCGGAATACCCGGATGAACGTCTCCTGGGTCAGGTCCTCGGCATCGTGCTGATTGCCGGAGAGCCGGTAGGCGAGCCGGTACACCCGGTCGGCGTGCTGGCGAACCAGCTCGTCCCAACTGGGCATCGCGGTTTTGTCACCGGTGGCGTCGAACACGGCCGTACCGATCAGCT
>NZ_JBAUJB010000009.1:0-2509 GCF_049683355.1 Mycobacterium sp. | reverse complement strand
CGTCCATCGATCACCCATGCGCTATCGGCAATTCCACCATCCAGGCAGAGAATGTGGGTCGGGCCGTTCAGAAAGCACTCCGGCACCTGCCTCCCCGCACCAAGGGATACGGCGCCGAATAGCGGTTCTCCGCTGTGGACGTCGACTCCCGTCAGCCACCAGTGCCTCTCGTCGCCCACGCCGCTGTCGGCGAGGAAGTATGCCCGTTCTTCGATGCTGCCGATGAATGGTCGCGGATCGATCGGGCGGTTACCGACTGCGATTCGGCTGTCGGTAGTTCGCTGCAGTCCCAGGTCAGCGAGGGAGATTCGCCAGCCGGGGACCGGTTGCTCACGCATCGGCGACGAGAGGACCGCCTCCGGAGGCGGCTGCCAAGCCGCTCGCGCCGCGTTGAGGCGGTATGCGGGCAGCCACCACGTGACAGCCAGTGTGCTTGTGACCGCTAAAACTGCCACGATGGCGGCTCCGGTCAGCCACCGTCTTCGGGTTGGCCTTTTCCCTCGCTCCCCCGACCATGGGTCCACTGCATCGCTACTCGCTGAGAACTTCACTACCCCGGCGCCACCAGTGATAGCAGTTCTGTTCCCTCGTTGGCCAATTGGACGAGCGTGCCGTCGATGTTCCAGATGCGGTCGAGGGAGTCGGGTTCTTTGGGAAGCGTCCAGAGTCGCTCGCAGGAGTTGAGGTCATGGGCCTTCGCGAGCAGTTCCGCGTTCCGGTTGGTCACCTCGAACACCAACGTGGATCCGTCGGTGCCGAGGTAGTTGTGCATCGGGTAGTCGCACACGGGCCCCGCTGTGCCGTCGCGGATGTTGTACTGCTGCCACTCCGGGAATTCTCGGCTGTTGGCAAGATTGGCCATCAAGGTGGTCCCGACAAGTTGACTTGCAGACCCAGGGACCTCGATCAACTTCTGGCCTTGCGCGGAGTACACGATGCTCCGGTCTTCCGACCAGACGACTGGCAGATCTATAGGATCCTCATCGCGTTCGAGTACGCCCTCCTCGCCGTGCTCACCAACACGTTTCCCAGAATCGTCGAAAAACATGATGCTCGAACGCTTTGCGTCTGGGCTGTCGACTTCAGCAGCAAACCCACCTGTGTAGAAGACGGTGTCAATCAGCGTCGAACCGTCGTCAAGATCGGGTTCGATCACACTGCCATCCACTACCGAGAAGACCGTCGCCGACCACGACATCGGATCAACATCGTCTTGTGCGGTCAGGGTCTGTGAACTCGCGCTCGGCCGCGTCGGCGGCGCAATCTGTAGCCTGCCATCGCCTGGGACGAACCACGTCGTCTCGGCCTGCGAACCGATGCCGAACACACCCTCATTCTGAGTAGTTGCGACGGCGTAAATGCCGACCTGGCCGACTGTCAGAGTGCCGAGGTTCCGCTGGAGATCAGTTGGGCCGCTGTAGCCGACTTCCCCAGATCGGCCGTCAATCACCCACGCCAGCTTTGAAGGCACACCATCGAGACACAAGATCTGAGTCGGTCCGTTGAGAAAACAATCCGGCATCTGATTTCCCGAGCGGAGGGGTACTGCGCCGAATAGTGGCCGCCCGCTGTGGACATCGATGCTGACCAGCCACCACTGCGACCCGTCGGCTTCCTCACTGCGAGCCAGGAAGTAGGCATTCGCTCCGATGTTGCCGATGAAAGGTTGCAAGTTGCGCTCGTCGTTACTAACCGCAAGCTTGCTGCCGACAGCGCGGGGCATACCCAACTCTGCGACATTGGTCCGCCAACCGGGTACCGGCTGTTCACGCATCGACGATGCCAACATCGCGTCCGGAGGCGGTTGCCAGGATGCGCGGGCGGAACCAAGGCGGTATGCCGGGAGCCACCAGGTGATGGCTAACGTGGCTGTGACCGCCACGGCCAGCATGATTGCCGTTCCGATGAGCCAGCTACGACGATTTCGCTGTGTGGGCATTCGGTCCTTAATCGCTCGACCGGTTGTACGCCGCAAACACCGCTGCAACTTGGGCATCCGCGGCCTCGTGTGTGGGCAACCCGACCGAGTGCTCGAGGAGAGCGCTCACGCCGGCCCGGTCCTGCCCGAGGCCGCGCATGAGATCAGCTACGACCTCGTGCTGAGCGGCCCTCGCTTTATCCCTCGCCAAAGTCGCTAGTTCAAGGACCTCCTCACCGAGCCGAGCTCCGTCAAGCTGGGACACATCCAGGACCTGAATGCGCTGCAGGCGTCCGCCCAAGGAAGCAATGGCCGATAGCGACCCCGCAGGGTTGGTGACGGTGAAAAACACATCGAGCTGTGGATCACCGTGGTCGTCGACCACGTTGTGGTCATCGCCGCCGCTATCGTCACCCCCGTCCCCGGCCGATGCATGGATTGCGAGGACTTCGAGCATGGCTTCGTCAGTCTCGAGCACGTTTTCGCGCTCGTCGTCATCCCACCCATCGTCACGCGGCATTGGCACGTCTTCTGCAGCGACGGGCAGATCTCACAGTCCACACGAGTCGATGTCCTTCTTGGCGCGCCAGT
>NZ_JBAUJB010000008.1:0-4295 GCF_049683355.1 Mycobacterium sp. | reverse complement strand
TGCAGGTGCCCGGTTTGCTCCCCGCGTGCGCAGGGTGCCAACCGTGGCACACTGAGCGCATGGACGACCGACTGAGCAAGAACGAGATCCGGAAGGACGCCGTACAGGAGATCGTCGGTGCCGGTGCATCCACCGTCGGTGAGGTCACCTCGATCATCACGACCGCGGTCAAGGACGTCGCGAACGCCATCGGCGGGCTGGCCACCGACGTGTTCGAGATCCGTGACGGCGCCCGGCGCGCAGCACAGCGCAACGCCGACGAGCCCGACGCCGAGTAGTTCGCCGGTCAGCCCTCGGGTCGCTGACCGCGGGTGGCGCCGGCGCCCCACACCACCGCGCGATCCGTGGTGCGCACATAGTTGTCCGCGTTGTCCGGCACCGCCGGGTCGGCGGAGACCAGCACCGACCCCCAGTCGACGTCGGGATGTCCCACCAGCCTGCTCGGCACCTCGTTGAGCTGACCGAACGTCGCGAGTCCGGCGAACGTTCCGCCCGGGTCGGGGTCGCGGTCCTCGGTGAACCACGGCCGCGGCGACTCGATCACGGTGCGCGGTGTGGTCGCCACACCCCCCGACACCGTGGCGATGTCGCGCACACAGGGGAACAGGAACGACTGTGGCCAGCTGATCAGCACGGGACCGCGGTCGGCCAGAAAGTCGGTCAGCGGGACGATCGTCCGCAACCGGGGGCCGGTGAACGCCAACCAGCCGGCCTGGCCGGTGCGGTCGTCGACCGCGTGGATGCGGACTCGGTCGGCCCCGGCGGGCACCTCGGCCGAATCGACGCCCACCGAGCGCCACAACGGATGCGCGGGGTCCTCGTCGGATGCGGGCCGGTCGACCGGTTCGGCGGCACCCAGGACGGTGACGGTCGGTCCGTCGGCCCGGCCGAACTCCAGCACCAGCGAGTTGCCGTCCGAAGTGCGGCCCGAGACCGACAGGGCCACACCGGTATCCGGCGCCAACGGTGGTAGCGCAAACCATCCGGTGACGATCTCGCCGGTGGCCTGCGCGCCGGGGGTCCGGCTGCCCCACAGGTACTCCGAGGTGCCGCTTCCGGGCGGGTCCGGAGGCGGCGCCCCCGGGTAGAAGCCCGTCGACGCGGCGAAGCCGGAAACCCGTCCGCCCGGTTCCGCCGCCCTGAGCACCTCACCGTCGGGCAGCACCTCGATGTCGTCTGCCAGCCCGCACACCTGCCCGCCGGCAATCCGGTCGAGGTTCGCCATCGCCAGCGATCCGGCGGGTCGGCGCAACTGCGCCGCGACGAACGAGCCGACGAGCACGGCCAGCGCCGTACCTAAGGTCACCAGGGTGAGCACCGCGGGCCCGAGCGCCGGCCACTGCGCCGACGGGCGGCGCCGCAGCACAGCCAGCGCCGTCAACGTGCCCGCGGCGAGCACCCCGACCCACAACAGCGGGTTGTCCAGCGGCACGCCGAGCGGTCGGACCGGGCCCGTCGGCCACGGGACGTCGTACACCGCGGGCAACCACCAGGCGTTCGGGCCGGCGAAGACCACCGCGGCGGCCACCGCCAGCAGCACCGATCCGGCCACACCGACGACGGCGACGACGCGGTCCGCGGCGCGTGCCCGGCGCACCACCAGCATCACCGCCACGGTCAGGAACGCCGCGAACACCCCGGCGATCGACCCGAAGTGGTAGGACCACTTCGACGGCCCCAGCGCCAGCAGCAGCAGTGAGACCACCACGACGGCGGCCAGTCGCACCGCCGTCGCACCGAGCATGTCGGGTCCGCGGCGGCGTGCGGCCAGCACACCGACGATCGGCAGCAGCGCGATCGTGAACAGCACCGGCAGTCGCTTGGCGAAGCTGCCCTGCTGGTCGGCCTGCAGCAGGTACCTGTACCGGGTCGGCTCCTCGTACCAGGGCAGCGAGGGGCCGAAGAACCTGTGCCAGTCGGTGGCGGTGACGAGCGCGTCCCACGTCTGGTCGGCGAAGATCACCGTGAGCCCGACGGCGCCCACACAACACAGCAACGCCACGGTCGCCGACAGTTCGGCGCGGCAGGGAGCTCCCGCCCGCGCGGCCGCCACCAGCCGGGGAGCAAAAACCAGGACCGGTGCGGCCACCAGCACGGCGGTCGGGCTGATCGGGACCGTGAGCGCGGCCACGAGCACCAGCCAGGCCAACCCGGCCGGGTCCCGCGCCCGCCATGCCAGCGCCAGTGCCGCGGTGACGCCGAGCGCGACGTAGGACTCCGGTCGGGTCCCGAGGTTGAACGGCAGCCAGGTGACCAGCAGGCATACCGCGGCTAGCACCCGTACCCGGGCGGTCACCGGCAGCGCCGCGCCGAGCACGCCGCGGCTGAGCACGAACCACGTGGCCACCCCCAGCAGCGTGCTGGGCAACCTCAGCCACAGCGGGGAGAGGCTGATCTCGGTCAGCGGTGCGAGCAACTGCTGGCTGAGCGCAAAGGGCACCTCGGCGGCGTTCCACCACCGGTGGTAGTTGCCGGGGTCGCCGGTCGCGGCGACGTTGCGGGCGATCATCGTCGCCCAGCCGTCGTCGACCGCGAGCGGACCGATGACGGCCCACCCGAAGAACGTCGCGATCACCGCGCCGTCGATCCACCACAGCCGGTTCCCCCGCAGAGGGGCACGCCGCCGGACGGGCGGGCCGCGACCCCGACGCAGCAGCACCAGCGCGGTCACCGCGCAGAGCAGCTGCACCCCGACCACCACGGTCTTGAGCAGCGTCGGCGTCGTCGCGAACGGTCCGGTGACCACCGCGGACACCGACAGCCCCGCGGCCTGCGCCGGATCGAGGTCGGTGCGGAACCCGAACACCTGGGGCACCGGCTCGCCGGCGAGATGGCTGGTGCGCCCATCCGCCTCCAGGACCGCCAACCCGCCTGGGCCCGATTCGACGGTGACCCGGCAGTCCGCGGAGGCAGTCGGCACGATCAGGGGGCGGGTGACGTCACCGAGCCGGAGCGTCGTGCGGTCCGCCGAACCGGTCACCACCAGGCCGTCACTGTCGGAGCCGGTGGCCAGCACGGTGACCGGCGCCGTCTGCGCGGTCGCGGCGCGCAGCGCCGAACACGGGATCGTCGCCGTGAGCTCGCTCGGCCGGTAGGGCACCACCAGCGCGCTGGTGGAGGTCGCAGGCTCGTCGGGGCCCGGCCAGGTGATGGTCGTGCGCTCGGCGATGACCGGAGCGAAGGGCAGGAACAGCGCTGCCGCCACCCCGGTCAGGCCGACGAACAGGGCGAGCCAGGTCCGCTGTGTGGAGGTGTGTGGCCGCATAGAGTTCCCCGTCAGCCTGCCGACTGTTCGGCGAAGCGGCACGGCCATCCGGGACGTCGTCATCGCAACGTCATGCTTGGTGCGTCGGCTCGATGATCCACAATGGTCGGATGTTAGGTGTCATCGGCGGCAGTGGTTTCTACTCGTTCTTCGGTCCTGATGCCCGGGCGATCAACCTGGACACGCCCTACGGGTCACCGAGCGCGCCGATCACCGTCGGCACCATCGGCGACCACGAGGTGGCGTTCCTGCCCAGGCACGGCGCCAACCACGAGTTCTCCCCGCACACCGTGCCCTACCGCGCCAACATGTGGGCGTTGCGGGCGCTGGGCGTGAGGCGCATCTTCGGCCCCTGCGCGGTCGGCAGCCTGGACCCGCAGCTCGGTCCGGGGGCGATGGTGGTGCCCGATCAACTGGTCGACCGGACCTCGGGCCGGCCCGACACGTACTTCGACTCCGGCGGTATCCACGTCGACTTCGCCGATCCGTACTGCCCGTCGCTGCGGGCCGCGGTCACCGGGCTGCCCAGCGTCGTCGACGGCGGCACGATGGTGGTGATCCAGGGCCCGCGGTTCTCGACGCGTGCGGAGAGCCAGTGGTTCGCGGGCCAGGGTTTCCGGCTGGTCAACATGACCGGCTATCCCGAGACCGTGCTGGCTCGCGAGCTCGAGATATGTTATGCGGCAATTGCTCTGGTCACCGATCTGGATGCGGGCATCGAGAGTGGCCAGGGGGTGCGGGCGGTGGACGTGTTCGCCGAGTTCCAGCGGAACCTGGTGCCGTTCAAGCAGCTGGTGCACGAGGCCATAGAAAGCACCGCTCAGGTCAATGAATGCACCCACTGCCTGCCCCACGAAGGTGTCACGCTGCCGATCGAGCTTCCGTGAGGGTGCTGCTGACCGGTGCCGCCGGGTTCATCGGCGCGCGCATCGCGGCCCTGCTGGCCGCCGCCGGCCATGACGGCGTCGCCGCGGATGTGAGGCTGCCCGCGGCGCCCGGCGAGGGCGCCCAGTTGCCCGCAGGCGTGCAC
>NZ_JBAUJB010000007.1:0-15776 GCF_049683355.1 Mycobacterium sp. | reverse complement strand
TGATGACGACTCCGCAGCAGCCCGGGCACACCGCTGAACAACTCGAAGCAGCCAACACCGCCAGCCGGGAAGCGGCCACACCTGATTATCCAGCTGTGAGCGGCCAGAACCTTCGTGGCTTCGGCTGGGATATCGACACAAACCAATCCAGGCCGCGTGGCGAGGTTTTCCCCATCGGCAGTTTCGGCCACACCGGTTTCACCGGGACCACGCTGTGGATCGACCCGAGGTCAGACACCTACGTGGTGGTCCTATCGAACGTCATCCATCAGCGCGGGGGTCCGCCGATCGCGGCGCTGAGCGGTCAGGTGGCCACCGCGGCCGCCCGGGTTCTGCGTCTCTACGGCAACTAGCTTGTCGGGCTAACCGCTCGGTCTCGTGGTGATGTGGATGTGGTCGTAGTGGCCGTAACCAGATCCTCTCGGGCCTGCCGGGGTGTGATAGGTGCCGCTCCAGATCGCATCCTGCAAGCCGAACCGGCCCGCATTGCTCATGACGAACGCGAGAATCTCGTCTCCCAGCGCGATCCCCGCCGGGCTCCCGTGATTCGGAATCATCACGTCGATCGCCAGACCCCTCGGGTGCCACGGCTTCGAGTCCGGGCGCACTCCGTCGATGGTGGAGATCTGGGGGAATCGGGCGCTGATGGCGCGGGCGGCCAGGATGGTGTTGGGCTGCAGACCGGCTTCCCGCGCGACGCCGACCGGCAACGCCTCCGGGACATCCGGGAGAACCGCCGCAAGGGGCGAAACGACTTCGCCGGGCGGGGGTGGGGGCATCGCGATGATGGCCGGGTCGGCCGTCGGCGGAGCAGCGGGCGGCGGAGCACCCGGCGGAGGAGGTGGCGCGGCCGGGGTGTCGAACACCGCCTGCTGCTGCGGTGTCAACGCCGCGTACTGCGCCTCCGCGTCGGCGATCTGCCGCAGCAGTTCGTCCCACTTGGCCTGCAGGTCCGCGTGCACTGCGGCAGAGCGCTCGGCTGCAGCACGGGCGTCGGTGGCCGATGCCTCGGAGGCTCGGATCGCATCGGCGGCACGCTCGCGCGCGAGCTGGAACGCCCTCACTTGGTTCGTCATCTCCGCGGGCAACCTCCGCTGCACCCACATCTGGTCGATGAGCTGTTGCGGGGAGTCTGCGGTCAGCACGGCGGCCAGCAGACCGGTGCGTCCGCTCATGTACATCGTGGCGGCCAGCCGGTTGACGGCGGCCTGAGAGGTCTGCAGTTGGGCGTTGGCGGCCTCGAGCGCCGCCGCGTCGGCGCGGTGGCGCTCTTCGGCCGTTGTCTGAGCGGCCAGCTTGGCGTCGAGATCGAATTGCGCGGCGGTCACGGCCTCACGGGTCTGCACCGCCTGTGCGGACACCTCGTTGAGCCTGGCCAGCGCGTCAGCGGCCGGATCCGCGCGCACGTCGCCCACCATCGACATCGCCAACATCACCGCGACGGTCATCGCGCCGCACGCTGTCCGCCGAATCGAGAGGCGGACTCTGCCAATTCGCGTCGTCAACTTCAAAGTCAACTTCAAAAGATCCTTCGATGCGGTACCGATCATGGTCCGGCCACGTGTCGTGTCCCCGGACACGGTAGCGGGTCGATGCCATCACCGCTCAGCCAGCTGCCGCCCCTCCACGGGACGATGTCATCGGCGCGCGAGCCGTCGCTGCTCAGCCCGCGATCGAGTCTCGAACGTCCAGCATCGCCCTGTCGGCCGCCGAGCGCCCTGCGCCCAAGCCGACGGTGTCGTACGCCGAAAGCGGGCTGGCGACCGTTTTCGGGAAGAGCCGGGTGAACGCCTCGTCGACTGCGCGGTCGCGCGCTGCCAGCACCGGCAGCAACCGGTCGTCGCGTTGCAGCTCCTCGGTGACCGACGAACTGGTTGCGGCGAGTCGCTCCCCGATCCGGGTGGCGTAGGCGACCAGGAAAGACAGCCGAAACGACTTCGTACGCGACTGACCACGAACGTCGTGCCGGCGTCCAGCGAGCAGCATCGCCCGGCTGGCCTGTACCAGCAGTGACGTCGTGAGCAGATCGACGACGTCCAGATCGCTGTCGGCGCCGACGTTGACGACGCAGCCCAGGTCCTTGTGCCAGACAGTGCGGCACCGGTTGGCCTCCGCGACGGCCTGCACGAGGGCGACCTTCGCCGCCACGTAGGGGTTGTCGATCCATACTCTGCGCGCCGCGGCGACGGATGACCGCCCGCGGTCATGATCGCCGATCGCTTCCCGCAATGAGTGTCGAACCATGAGTGCCTGCGCTTTTGCTGAAAGCGCCTCGGCCTCGTCGGGAAACTCGGTGGCCTCGGCCTTGGCCAGCAACGCGCGCACCCGGGCAAGCATCTTATCGTCGACCTCGTTGACCACAGCGGCCCGCTGGCGGTGCGAACCCGGCACCGGAAGCAGCCCCTCGATCGCGGGGATCCTCCCCAGGAGATTCAGGACCTGAAGGACCACGGTCAGTGCGCTGCACTCGTCGGCGGAATGTGCAGCAGCCCAGCGCCCCATCTGAGGGGCGGATGGCGCCGGTCTGACCGCCGCCGCGATGTCGGCGAGCGCGGTGCGCCACCGCGGGTGCAGCGTCGCCGCCGAGTAGCGCCGGGACTCCAGCACGATGGCCTCGTCGAGGTAACGCGCGGTGGCCGCGTCCACCCTCCGGCGCGAGATCTCGTGAAGATCCGTCGGCGACCACCCATGCTCCCAAGCCGCTCGGATCGCCTCCTGCACGGCGAGGTCGGCAGCAACGTCGAGTTCGCGCTCGTAGCCACGGGACTGTTCCAACACCTCGGACGCGCGCCACGGCGTGGGGGCGCTGGCAGCCGTACTCAATGTGATGACGAGACGCTCGAGGATCTGCTCGCGATCGGGCTGTGGGTCCGGGCCGATGTGTTCGCGGCCAGTGGCCGACCGGCGCCGGTGCTTCTGCTTGACCTTCCGCCGTTCGCGGTTGCGCTTGCCCACGTCCGCAATTGTGACTCAAGGGTCCGACAGTCGACGGACCATTAGGATTGGGTTACCGATGGCGCAGCTCAGCCCCAGCTCGCCTGGTTCCGGATCTGGCTGGAGGAGTTCCATGCGTCGGTGGTTACCGAACCTTGTGACGACGATCGCGGCGATCGTCTGCGTAACGCTGCTCAGCGCTTGTGCGGCAGAGGTCAGGGGTGCACCGCCGGCCGCGGAGAACAGCCCGCAGGCACCGATCACGGAAGTGCCCGAAGCCCCGCCGGCTGCGCCATTCGACGGACTCGAGGCCCGCGTCAACCAAGCCACCGAAGACGCGGCCGCCGCCTCTGGCGCCGACATCAGAGTCGTTGTGCTGGATCGCAACACCGGACAGATCGCCTCCAGTGAGCCCGACCAGCCCTTCCCGATCGCATCCGTGGTCAAGCTGTTCATTGCCGACGACCTGCTGCTGCGGGAGTCGCGAGGCGAGGTGGAACTGTCCGATGCCGACCGTAACACCCTCGACGTCATGCTGCGCTCCTCCGACGACAGTGCCGCCCAGATGTTCTGGGACCGCAGCGGTGGCAACGCCGTCATCGCGCGCATCGTCGCCCGCTACGGGTTGGCGGGGACGACGGCACCGGCCAACGGACGCTGGGACGTCACGCAGAGCACTGCAAGCGATCTCGTCCGCTACTACGACATGCTGTTGAACGGCACCGGTGGGCTGCCCCCCGAACAGGCCGACGTCATCATCGGCAACCTCGCGCAAGCGACCCCGACGGGAACCGACGGGTACCCGCAGCGGTTCGGCATTCCCGACGGGCTCTACGCCGAGCCCGTTGCGTTCAAGCAGGGCTGGTTCTGCTGCTGGAACGGCGGCAACCAGTTGCACGTGTCCACCGGCGTGATCGGACCCGAACGTCGCTATGTGATGGCGATCAGCTCGCTGGATCCCGTCGGCGCCGCCGCCGCCGCCCGCGAGAACATCACCCAGGCCGTCAAGACGATGTTTCCCGGCGGCACGATTTGACCGCCCAGAGACAGCTGCAGTCCTGGTGGCTCAAAGTATGCTCAGGGCCAAACAATCAGTCACACAATCAGACCGGCGCCCAGCCGGACGTCAGCGGATCCCGCATTCAGAAGGAGTCCCCCTCTGACCACGCAACCCGTGGCACCTGATTTCTCCGGCCTGAAAGCCATGTACATCAACTGCACACTGAAGCGCTCCCCCGAGGTCAGCAATACCCAGGGATTGGTGGATCGCAGTGTTGCACTGATGCGCAGCAACGGTGTCGAGGTCGATCAGATCCGCGCCGTCGACCACGACATCGCGGTGGGCGTCCGGCCGGACATGACCGAACACGGCTGGGAGACCGACGAGTGGCCAGCGCTTCTGCAGCGTGTGCTGGCGGCGGACATCCTCGTG
Organism: Mycobacterium sp.; assembly: GCF_049683355.1. Taxonomy (GTDB): domain Bacteria; phylum Actinomycetota; class Actinomycetes; order Mycobacteriales; family Mycobacteriaceae; genus Mycobacterium. The sequence goes on along the minus strand of NZ_JBAUJB010000007.1, from coordinate 11,410 downwards.
CTCGCCGGCCCCGTTTGGCTCGCGACAACAGTTCGGTGGTGCGCCAGGTGATCGAGCGACTCTACGGTTACTCCGGAGTCCTCAACGACAACGGACAATACGCATACTACGACCGCGCCGGCGGATGCCTGCTCACCTGCAACGAAGACGGTGTCAAACACTGCGCCATGAGCATTCTGTACAGCCTCCAGCACATTGGGTATACGGTGCCGCCTCAGGCGGACGCGGGGCGGATGGGCGCGGCAGGTCCGGGTCCGTCGTACCTCCACGAGGGCTCTGGCGGGCCCGAGAACGATTTTGTCAATCGCAACACCACATTCCTGACCTACAACCTGATGCACATGGCGAAACTGCTCAAGAGCGCTGGCGGATTCCCGGCGTATGGAAATCAGCGTTCTGAATGGGAAGCCGGTTGTCACTTCGGGTACGCGAGAATCCGGAGTACCGCTAGCACGAAGCGCGGAGCGCGGCTGGGTCACACGGAGTAGGATTCTTCCTGCCAGACAACCTATTTCAAGGATCCGGTGATCCGACGGAATGGCTGCGCGAAGATGTCGGATCGGCCGTCTACCATTCCTGCGACAGACCTGTGGTTGCCGAGTGGATCACCAGCGCGTTCGGTCCTCCCCTACCCGGCCTTGATGGAAAGGACGAGCAGTGAGCTACACCGCTGCCGACATCACCGAACTCGACGATGTCCAGCACACGCGCCTGCGGCCGGCGGTGAACCTCGGACTCGACGTGCTCAACACCGCGCTGCGCGAGCTGGTGGACAACGCGATCGAAGAGGTCGCCGACCCCAGCCACGGTGGGTCGTCCGTGACGATCACCTTGCACGCCGACGGATCTGTCAGCGTCGCCGACGACGGCCGGGGCCTGCCCATCGACTCCGATCCGGTCAACGGCAAGAACGGCATCGTCAAGACGCTGGGCACCGCACGCGCGGGTGGCAAGTTCTCCGTCCATTCCGACGCTGCGAGCACCGGCGCCGGGCTCAACGGCATCGGTGCCGCGGCTGCCGTGTTCATCTCCGCGCGGACCGACGTGACCGTGCGCCGCGGCGGGAAGACCTACCTGCAGAGTTTCGGCTGCGGCTACCCCGGCACCTTCGACGGAAAGGACTTCGACCCGGACGCCCCCTTCACCCGCGCCGACACGCAGAAGCTGCGCGGCACCGGCAACCGCAAGCCCGACGCACACGGCACCACGGTGCGGATCCTCTTCGACCCGGTCGTGGTCCCGGACTCCACCGTGGACATCAACGAGGTGCTGCTGCGCGCGCACGCCGCGTCGCGGATGTCTGCGGGGGTGAACCTGATCGTCGTCGACGAAGGCTGGCCCGGTGACGAGGTCCGGCCCGAGTTGCTCGAACCGTTCCACGGCCCGTGGGGCACCGAGACCCTGCTGGACCTGATGTGCGTCGCCGCCGACTCTCCGGTGCCCGGCGTGCGCGCCGTGGTCGAGGGCCGCGGCGAATACACCACCGGCCGCGGCCCAACCCCGTTCCGCTGGTCGCTGACGGCCGGCCCCGCCGAGCCGGCCACGGTCGCCGCGTTCTGCAACACCGTGCGCACCCCCGGTGGCGGATCACACCTGAGCGCGGCCGTGAAAGGGATGTCCGAAGCCCTGGCCGACCGTGCCTCCCGCATCCGCGACCTGGGCCTGGCCAAAGGCGAGGACGGTCCGGAAGCGCAGGATTTCGCCGCAGTGACTGCGCTCGCCGTGGACACCCGGGCACCAGATGTGAGTTGGGACTCCCAGGCCAAGACCGCGGTGTCGTCGCGCTCGCTGAACGTCGCGATGGCCCCGGACGTGGCGCGCAGCGTCACCATCTGGGCGGCCAATCCCGGCAACGCAGACGCCGTGACGCTGTGGACCAAGCTGGCGTTGGAATCGGCCCGGGCACGGCGCAGCGCCGAAGGCGCCAAAGCCCGGTCCCGGGCAGCGTCGAAAGCCAAGGGGCTGGGAACCAACCTGTCGCTGCCGCCGAAGTTGCTGCCCAGCCGGGAGACCGGACGCGGTTCGGGCGCCGAGTTGTTCCTGTGCGAGGGCGATTCCGCGCTGGGCACCATCAAGGCGGCACGCGACGCCACCTTCCAGGCGGCCTACCCGCTGAAGGGCAAGCCCCCCAACGTCTACGGGTTCACGGTGAACAAGGCCCGGATCAAGGACGAGTTCGACTCGATCGAACGGATCCTGGGCTGCGGGGTCCGCGACAGCTGCGATCCCGAATCGTGCCGCTACGACCGGATCCTGTTCGCCTCCGACGCCGACCCCGACGGAGGCAACATCAACTCCAGTCTGATCTCGATGTTCCTGGAATTCTACCGGCCACTCGTCGAAGCGGGCATGGTGTATGTGACGTTGCCGCCGCTGTTCGTGGTCAAAGACGGCCAGCAACGGATCTACTGCCAGGACGAATCCGAGCGCGACGCCGCGGTGGCCGAGCTGCGCGCCACCTCGAAACGCAAGGTGGAGGTGCAGCGGAACAAGGGTCTCGGTGAGATGGACGCCGACGACTTCTGGAACACCGTGCTCGATCCGCGGCGCCGCACCGTCATCCGGGTGCATCCCGACGACAGCGAGGCGAAGTTGCACCACACGCTGTTCGGCGGACCACCCGAGGGCCGGCGCACGTGGATGGCCGACATTGCCGCCCGTGTCGACACCTCTGCTCTCGACCTGACATAGGGAGATTTGCTGTGACCGCCACACTCGACATCCCCGAGCAGAACCCGGAGCTGGTGCTCGACCAGAGGGCCGACGACTACTGGAACCACTACCAGCTGACCTTCGCCCTCTACAGCGTCAGCGACCGCGCCATCCCGTCCGCGTTCGACGGGCTCAAGCCCGGGCAACGGCGACTGCTGTATCAGATGCACGACTCCAGGCTGCTGCCCGGGAACAAGCCGCAGAAGTCGTCGAAGGTGTGCTCGGCCGTCACCGGCAACCTCCATCCGCACGGCGGAGCGTCGATGTACGGTGCCGCCGCGCTGATGGCCGCCGATTTCCAGCGCGTGAAAGTGATTGACGGACAAGGCGCCTTCCCGCGCATCCAGGGTGACATCCCCGCCGCCGACCGCTACACCGAGATGCGGCTGTCGGCACCCGGTGCGGCACTGACCGCCGAGCTCAACGATCACGCCGTGCCGATGGTGTCGACGTTCGACGGCGAGTGGATCGAGCCGACGGTGCTGCCCGCCCAGTGGCCGGTGCTGCTCTGCAATGGCGCGGTCGGCATCGCCGAGGGATGGGCCACCAAGGTGCCGGCCCACAATCCCCGCGAGATCATGGCGGCCTGCCGCGCACTGCTCAAGACCCCGAACATGACCGACGACCGGTTGCTCAAACTCATTCCCGGCCCTGACTGGGGTTGCGGCGCAACCGTGGTCGGCACCGCGGGCCTACGTGAGTACATCACCACCGGCCGCGGCCAGTTCACGGTGCGCGGCACGGTGTCGGTGGACGGGAAGAACGTCATCGTCACCGAGTTGCCGCCCGGTGTCGCGAGCAACACCGTGCAGGAACGCATCCGCGCGCTGGTCGAATCCGGGGAACTGTACGGCGTTGCCGACATGTCCGATCTCACCGACCGCCGCAACGGGTTGCGGATCGTGGTCACCGCCAAACGCGGCCACAGCGCCGAGACCATTCGCGACCAGCTGCTCGCCCTGACCCCGCTGGAGGGCACGTTCGCCGCCAGCCTGGTCGCACTCGATGAGGACCGGGTGCCGCGGTGGTGGTCGGTGCGTGAATTGATCGCCGCGTTCCTGCATCTGCGCGATTCGGTGGTGTTGCGCCGCAGCGAGTATCGGCTGGAAAAGGTGACCGCGCGGCGCCATCTGGTGTCCGGCCTGATGACCATCCATCTCGACATCGACGCCGCCGTGGCGGTGATCCGCGGATCCGACACCGTCGACGAGGCTCGTCAGGGACTGCAGGACCGGTTCGCGATCGACACCGAACAAGCCGATTACGTTCTGGCGCTGCAACTGCGCAGGCTGACCAAGCTCGACGTCATCGAGCTCCAAGCCGAGGCGGAGAAGCTGGACGCCGAGTTCCTCGAGCTCACCGAGCTGGTGTCGAATCCCGATGCGCGGCGGACGGTCATCGACAAGGAGCTCAAAGAGACGGCGAAGCTGTTCGCGGACAGCGACTTCGACCGCCGCACGGTGTTGGACTTCGACGCCACACCGGTCACGTCCAAAACCGACGAGGACGGTCCGCGCGAGCGCAAGGTCAACTCGTCGTGGCGGCTCGACGACCGCGGTGTGCTCTCCGACAGTCGTGGCGACCTGCTCACCTCCGGCCTGGGTTGGGCGGTGTGGACGGACGGTCGCGTCAAGTTCACCACCGGCAACGGCCTGCCCTACAAGATCCGGGACATGCCGGTGGCTCCGGACATCACCGGCCTGCTGCAGTCCGGGGTGCTGGCACCGGGCTCCCATCTGGCGTTGGTGACGCGCCGGGGGAAGGTGCTGCGGATCGATCCCGCCGCGGTCAATCCGCAGGGCGCGGCGGGCAACGGTGTCGCCGGGGTGAAGCTGGCGGGCGACGACGACGCCGTGATCGCCGCTCTGCCGCTGACGTGTGAGAACGGCGAGGCCATTCTGTCGATCTCTGAAAAGGGTTGGAAGGTCACCGAAGTCGCCGACATTCCGGTGAAGGGCCGTGGCGGCGCCGGCGTCGGGTTCCACCCCTTCGTGGGCGGCGAGGGTGCGCTGGTGGCGGCGACGGTGTCGACGACCGGGTTCGTCCGCGGCAAGCGGGCGGTGCGCGCCGAGAATCGCTCGAAGGCTTCGGTGAAGGGCTCCGGTGCGGATGTGACGCCTGCGGGGTAGGGCCGCGCATCAGTCGTAGATGACGTCCAGCCCGCGGCGCCTCAGATCAGATCGGCCAGGCCCGCGCGCATGGTGTCGAGCTGTTCTTCGGTGTGCCCGACCCAGTCGGTGATCTCACCGACGATCCGCACGGGTTCCTTGGTGCGATAGGAGCGGGTCGGGTTCCCGGGCAGCTTCTTGTCGGTCACATTCGGATCGTCTTCGACCTGCCCTTGCGGCTCCACGACGAAGATCCGGCAGCGGCCGACACCGGCGGCCAACTCGGCTCCCCAGACCGCGGCGTCCAGTGTCTGGGTCACGTAGACGTGATTCATGACGCGATCCTTCTCGTAGTTCGACCGGCGACCAGGCGCCAGCAGGTCTCCGATTGAGAGATCTGCTTTGGTGCCGTGCAGGAACACGCCTTCCTCGTACACCTCGAACGGTTTCGGTATCTGCGGCACAACCATTCCCCCTGTTCGGATCACTCAGCCGCACGAGTGTGCGCCACGACGGGGGTCTTGCCGCAAGACCCCCTTCCCGCCATATAGTGAAAGCGGCCCAACCACCGGACTCGTCGTGCGTGCCGCGTCTCGATCGTCACTCGGCGTGGCCACATCCTTCACGGGTGTCACTTTGTTAACATCCCGCCATGCCGGATTCGCCGTGGACGAACAGTCGGCTGCGATCACACCCCGTTTCCCGGCGTGACGCACTGCGCTACGCCACCGCAGTGTCGGCGCTGGCCGGTCTTGGTGCCGCCGCAGCCGCTGCCACCATGCCTCCAGCCTCAGCCGCCGCTCCGACCCTGATCGACTACGCCATGCGCCAGATTCCGGCCGAGGACATCCGGGCTGCCGGGCACGCCGGGGTGATCAACTACGTATCGACGTCGCGGCCCGGCTCGTCCTTCGGCGCGAAGCCGATCACGCTGCCCTACGCCCAGTCGCTGACCGCCGCCGGTTTGGTGATCGTCAGCAACTACCAGTACGGAAAGCCCGGCGGGACAGCGCCTTCCGACTTCACCCGCGGGTTCGCGGGCGGTGTCGCCGACGCCAGGACCGCTTGGCGCCTACATACCGCGGCAGGTGGCGGACGTAGCGCACCGATCTTCTTCAGCGTCGATGACGATATCGACCGCACGACCTGGAACAGCGTCGCTCTGCAGTGGTTTCGCGGAATCAACTCGGTGCTCGGAGTGCAGCGCACCGGGATCTACGCCGGCATCAATCCGTGCCAGTGGGCCACCGCCGACGGCGTCATCGGCAGGTCGAGATCGCCGGGCAAGGTGTGGGCATGGCAGACCCGGTCGTGGTCCAAGGGCCAGATCTACCCCGGCGCAGTTCTCTACCAACGCATCATCGACACTGCGTCGAATCCCGGACCGATCGTCGGAGGAATCCGCGTCGACGTCAACGACGTGCTGGCCCAGGATTGTGGCCAGTGGAACCTGCACCCGTAACCAGCGTGAAACCAGATCGCATCGACAACCGCAGATGAGTCGGTAAAGTCGAAATCACTATGTCAATGAATCGCACTGTCCGGCGATTCAACTTGTGTGCGCTCACGCTCATTGTTCTGGCGACGGGCACCGCGTTCGGGTCAGCTGGTGCCGCAGCTGCCGAACTCAGTGACTACCTTTGGGAACACCGGCCCTTGCTGCTCTTCGCGCCCACGGACAGCGATCCGCGGCTTGTCGAAACGCAGGGCCGAATCGACGCGACTCGATGTGCCTTCCTTGATCGCGACATGGTGATCGGCATAGTCACAGCCGAGGGGAAAAGCACGCTCGATGGCCACATGATCACCGCCGATGAGTCACAACGGTTGTTCGACCAGTATGCGATCGGTGAGAATGCGTTCAGCGCGTTGTTGATAGGAAAAGACGGCGGTGTCAAACTGCGCGTCAACGAGGTGCCGGACCTTCAAGTGATCTATGACGTCATCGACGGTATGCCCATGCGAAGCCGCGAGATGAGTGCCGATCCAGGCGGGTGTTGATGGCGGCGAACAGCCGCGGGTTGCGGCGCACTCAGATCAGCATCGTGTTTACCTGCTTGGCTTTTCTGACGGTGTCGTGCGGAAACACCGGGCGAACCGCCAACGCAGACGAGACGACGAACGTGCCGCAGACTCCTGACTCGTCCGCCCAAGCAGCCAGTCCGGTCGCTCTCGTCAACCTGCAGGAGGCCGACGAGGTGGCCGCTTGGACGACGGTCAACGACCCCGTGATGGGCGGTCTGTCCACCTCGGGGATCTCGTTCGACGATGGCGGTCTCGTGTTCTCGGGCAACATCTCGCTGGAGAACAACGGCGGGTTCGCTTCGACCCGCAGTCCGCAGAACCCCGATATCGGGCGCAGAGCAACAGGCGTGGAGGCGCTCCGCGTGCACGCTCGCGGCGACGGCAAAACCTACTTGTTGAAGGTGGGCATCGAAGGGCAGCCATGGTCCTACATCCAGCGTTTCCCCACCCAGCCCGCCGTCCAGCGGATCTACGAGCTGCCCGTTGGCGGTTTCCAGCCGGTGGGCATGCGTCTCGATCCCGCACCCGACGCCCCGCAGGCTCTGGACCCGTCACGCATCAACCAGGTGGCGGTTTACATTCTCGAACAGCAGGGCCCCTTCGAGATCACGGTCAGCATGATCGACGCCACAGCCTGAGGAACATTGGCCGCCGGTTCGGTTGCACAACATCGAGGAGGTTCGAATGACCGAGGTCCCATCGGGTGCGGGCTGGCCGGCGCTCCGGGTAGACGACTGGGAGCCGACACGCAGATCGCTGCACATGTGGAGCCAGATCGTGGGCAAGGTGCGATTGGCCCACGCGCCGTTGATCAACCACTGGTGGCAGGTTGCGCTCTACGTGTCACCGCGAGGGTTGACGACGTCGTCGATCCCCGTGGGTACCGACTCATTCGACATGGAGTTCGACTTCGTCGACCACGTACTGGCAGTGCGGGTGAGTGACGGCGGCGCCGCCACCATCGATCTGCGGGACAACTCCGTGGCGGGGTTCCACCAAGCGGTGCTGAACACGCTCAGCAGCCTGGGCATCGAGGCGAGCATCTCGGACGGGCCCAACGAAGTCGAGCCCGCCATCCCGTTCGCCGAAGACACCCACGCCCATTACGATCCCGCCGCGGCCAACGCATTCTGGCGCCAGCTGGTGCAAGCCGACCGGGTGATCGGCCGATTCCGCGCGGGGTTCATCGGCAAGGTCAGTCCTGTGCACTTCTTCTGGGGGTCTTTCGACATGGCCTGCACCAGATTCTCCGGTCGCCCCGCGCCCCGGCATCCCGGAGGTGCGCCGAATTGCGGTGACTGGGTGATGGAGGAGGGCTACTCCCACGAGCTGAGCAGTTGCGGATTCTGGCCCGGCGGTGGGGCCGAAGGGGCGTTCTACTCCTACGCCTACCCAGAGCCGGCCGGTTATGCCGACGCCGCAGACCCTCCCGCCGGCGCCTTCTACGACGCCAACTTTCGGCAGTATCTGTTGCCGTATGAGGTTGCACGCCAAGCGGAAGACCCGGACGGGGCGGTGATGGACTTCCTGGAGTTCACCTACGGCGCGGCAGCCGATTCGATGGGATGGGACCGGCGCGCGCTCGAGACCGACCCGAACCGATGGACGCACAAAGCTCGGTCTTCGTGAGTCCCCCTCTCCCCGTGGTGCTGGCCACGCTCGCCCTGAGACGCAGGCTCAAGCAACTCGCAGACAGGATGGTGCCGCCCCAAATCGCGATGCTGGATCTCGGCGAGGGCGTCGCCGGCGTCCAGATCGCAGCGACCATCGCCGAATTCGGGATTGCCGATGTGCTCGCCGGCGGAACGATGACCGCGCCGCAGATCGCCGCCCGGATCGACTGCGACGAAGACACCACTCATCGCTTGCTGCGCGGCGCGGTCGGTTGCGGTCTCTGCACGATGGACCACCGAACGGGTGCAGTGAAGCTGACCCGCACCGGGGCCGTGTTGCGCAGCGACCACCCCGCTTCGCTGCGTGCCTGGATGCGCTACAAGGGGATGCGGTCGACCGTCGACGCCTGGGGCGGCCTGGCCACCAGCGTTCGCAGCGGACGAAGCGCGTTCGAGTCCGTGCACGGGATGTCCGTCTGGGAGTGGTACACCGCGCACCCGGACGAGCAGCGAATCTTCGCGTCGACGATGCGCCAGGCCACCGAGATCAGTGCCCGCGCCATTGCACGGGCCTACCCGTGGCCGGACGGTGCCGTGGTGTGCGACGTGGCCGGCGGGATCGGCACGCTGCTGTCGGTGATTGTGGCCGAGTCGCGCGCGCAGCTGCGTGGGGTCCTGGTCGACAGTGCGGGAATGATCGCCGAAGCCGAGCAGTTCCTCGCCGACCGCGGTGTCGCCGACCGCATCGATCGTATCGAGGGCGACATCTTCTGCGCCGTCAACGCCACCGCCGACGTCTACGTGCTCAAGGACGTGCTGCACGACTGGGACGACGAACGCTGCGCGAAGATCCTCGCCGCGGTGGCGACGAGCATGCCCGTTGGCAGCAGGCTGGTGGTGGCCGAATATCTCCAGCCACCCAATCGACCGAATGCGTTCTCACCGCTTCTCGACCTGCATACCTTGACCCAGAGGGATGGCGGACGTCTGCGCTCGCTGGCCGAACTGTCGGCGCTGCTCGCCGATGCCGGCCTACGTCCCACGGGGCGCCGGTTCTCGGTCGTGCCGCACGACCTGATCGAAGCGGAGAAGATCTGAGAGCCGTGGCCGATGTCGTTTCTGGCAAAGGCTGCGAGATGCGGGGGTCGGCGGGGACGGGACCGCAGGCGCCGGCCAGCCCGAGAAGACCGTTCTGCGAGGCCGCGTCGCCAGCGCGGTGAGCGGTTGCAGCACGCCCCGAAGTGCCGATGCAGGGCCGATGAATCGGGGTGCCCGCACTCGAGGACTCCGGCGCAGTATCGCCGCTTCGATCGAATCCACGGCTGCCTTCACCGGGATCGGACGACTCATGGCGGCCGGACCCAGGCGTAGAACCGCCGCCTGCCCCACCGGATCGTTGGACGCGCCGCGTACCAGGCGAGGTCGATGAACCCGAAGTGCGCGCAACCGACCAAGACACCGCGGTCGACCGCGCAGCCGCGTTCGTACCGCCCACGTGAGCGCAGGTGCACTGACAGTCGCTCAATCAGACATCGGTCCATCGTGCAGGTCTAAGCTCCAGATCATCCGTACGCTCGTTGAACGATTCCTTCGCTGACGTCGAAGCTGTTGTCCGTCAGCGCAGAACCTTAGGAGGACACCCCATGAGTGCACGCACCTGGAGCGAGCTGTCGTCGAGACAGAAGCTTGCGTTAGCGCGCAGCGCCCGCAGAATCGCGGCGTCCTCTGCGGGGGTACGGGCACGTTGTGCGGCGGCCATCGTGGCGTTGTTCTCCTCGACGAGCGCGTCGAGTCGGGCCGCGCCAGCTCGCACCACGGTGGCCGCATGTTCACGGTGAGCGCCGACCAGGGTGTTGGACTGGGCGGCTCCCCCGTCACCGCTGCAGGGTGTTCCGGACCCGTCCGGGACTTCACCGACCATCAGCTGCGCGGCGAGGCGATCCCCAACCCACCGGACCCAGATGTCACCGCGGACCAACTCCGCATCGCCTTGATGCAGCAGCGCATCGACTACAACGACTTCGCGCGATGGTTCAACGAGACCTACGGCGGCACCACCAGCCCCCAGGACATGCTCAAACGGATCGCCGCATTCAAAAGTGGTGTTGGCCTCGAAAACTTGTTGCCAGGTGTCCGGGGATGCTCATCGCCCGGCTTGGCACATCCTCGGGCCACTAATCGCGCAGGGCTTCGTTACTGATCGGCCCAGCTGTCAGGCTGGGAGCCGTCAATGTCGGTGAATCCGTACTCCCGGGCGAGATCGGCAGAGGTGAGCGAGCATTGGTTCCATCTCGCCCGCTCCGGATCGGCGGCCAACGCAGCAACTCCGCGCCCGACGTAGCGTGTAGATTCCGAGGACGCGAACCCTTCCGGGGCGCTGGGGTATCCCTCGATGCCGCCCGGTGCCACAGCAGCACGCCAGTTGCCCTCCGTGGCACCGAAATTCGCGAGCATCATCTCCGAACGCAACCAGCCCGGGGTGATCGCCACCGCCGTGGCTCCGTGTTCTTTCAGCTCGTGGCCTTGGGAGAACGCCAGACGGTTCACTGCGACCTTGGCGAGGTCATAGAACACCGAGATCCGGTACCGCGAGGCGTTGTAGTCGCGAGTTCCATCGGTCACTTCTACGAGCAGCCCGCCGGGCTCGTCGATCAGCAACGGAAGCAGATGGTGAGATGTGATGAGGTGCGTGTCGATGGCCAGGCGCAAGATCCGCAGGCCGTCGTCGAGGTCGTGTTCCCAGATGGGGGTGTTCCAGCTCGCGGGCGGGCCCTTGAGCACCTCAGCCCCCCAGATGTCGTTGACCAGCACATCGATATGGCCATGCTCGTCGCGCACGCGTTCGGCCAGCAGGCGAACCTGCTCGGAGTCCAGGTGGTCGACCTGGATCGCGATCCCGGTGCCGCCCAGCCCGGTGACCAGCTCGGCGGTCTCCTCGATGGTCTCGGGCCG
>NZ_JBAUJB010000006.1:0-28742 GCF_049683355.1 Mycobacterium sp. | reverse complement strand
GGCAAGATCCAGAAGAACGTGCTTCGCGAGCGCTACCGCAGCTACTTCGAGAGCTGACGCACCGGTCGCCCGAGTAAGGCCGATCGACGCTCGTTTCTGGTCATCGTGAGAACCTGCCGGGTAACGTACTGCGAGTGAACGAGCCCTCACATTGGGAGAGCGGGTGCCGATCAGGACGGGGATTGATGAGCGAGGAAGCGATCACCTACGAGGTCGTCGACGGGGTGGCCTGGTTGACGATCAATCGCCCCGAGGCACGGAACGCGCTCAACGGGGCGGTGCGGCAGGGACTGTTCGACACCGTTCACCGCTTCAACGCCGACGACTCCGCCAAGGTTCTGGTGCTGACCGGGGCCGGCGACAAGGCGTTCTGCGCCGGCGGGGACCTGAAAGAGATGGCGGAGACGGCGCTCACGGTTCCGCCGCCAGACTTCGCGCCGCAGTTCGGGCGCAACATCGAGGTCGTCAAGCCGACTATTGCCGCGGTGAACGGCGTCGCCTTCGCCGGTGGATTCCTGCTGGCCCAGCAGTGCGACCTCGTCATCGCAGCTGAGCACGCCAGGTTCGCGGTCAGCGAGGTCAAGGTAGGTCGTGGCTCGCCGTGGGCTGTCCCGCTGTCGTGGCTGCTGCCGCCGCGGATTGCGCTGCAGATTTTGATGACCGGCGACCCGATCACTGCCGAGCGCGCCCGCGAGGTAGGCATGGTGAACGAGGTCGTGCCCGCAGCGGAACTGCGGGAACGAACGCAGGAGATCGCCCTGCGGATCGCTTCCAACGCACCGCTGTCCGTACTCGCGGCGAAGAAGACCGTATACCTCTCCGCAGAGCACCACCTGACGGAGGCCTGCGACCTCGCCGACCAGATATGGGAGCCGGTGTACCTCAGCGCCGACGCGCAAGAGGGTCCCGCCGCCTTCCGCGAGAAGCGCACACCGGTCTGGAAGGGACGTTAGCCGTGGCCGTGACGATGGAGTCCTTGATCACCGACATCGAGGCGGAGACGGCCGAGCTGAGGTCGCTGATCGCCGAGCTGCCCGACGGCCCGGCCGGGTGGGAGGCTCCGACCCCCGCGGCAGGCTGGGCGGTCCGCGATCAGATCAGCCATCTTGCTTTCTTCGACGACGCCGCGGTGCGCTCAGCCACCGACCCCGAAGGGTTCACGGCCGAGGTGCTGCCCATGCTCGCCGACGGCCGGATCTCCCCGGACACCATCGCCGAGCGCTACCGGCCGATGCCGACAGCGGAGCTGCTGTCCTGGTTCGACGGCGCGCGCCGCGCGCTCGTCGCCGCGTTCGCCACGGTCGACCCGTCAGTGCGGGTCCCGTGGTTCGGCCTCCCCATGAGCGCGGCCTCCTCGCTGACCGCGCGGATCATGGAGACCTGGGCGCACGGTCAGGACGTCGCCGACGCGCTGGGAGTGACCCGTGTGCCCTCGGCCCGGTTGCGCCACGTCGCCCACATCGGCGTGGGAGCACGGGCGTTCAGCTACATGGCCAACGGCCTGGAGGTGCCCACGGAGCCCGTCCGCGTCGAGCTCACGGCACCGGGGGGCACGCTGTGGACCTGGGGCCCCGAGGGCGTGCCCGACCGGGTCACTGGCACCGCGCACGACTTCTGCCTGCTGGTCACCCAGCGCAGGCATCGTGACGACACCGCGCTGGAAACCACCGGTCCGCTCGCCGACCAGTGGCTCTCCATCGCGCAGGCCTTCGCCGGACCTCCCGGAGGCGGGCGCACCGCAGGACAGTTCGACGGAGGTGCGGCGTGAGGGACCCGGTACGGATCGGGAATTGCTCGGGCTTCTACGGCGACCGGATCGCCGCGGCGCGGGAGATGGTCGAGGGCGGGGCGGGCGAGGAGAGCATCGACGTGCTCTGCGGCGACTACCTCGCTGAGCTGACGATGCTCATCCTGGCGAAGGCCCAGGCGAAGGACCCCGCGGGCGGCTACGCCCGCACGTTCCTGACCCAGATGGAGCAGGTGCTGGGCACCTGTTCCGATCGCGGTATCAAGATCGTGGCCAACGCCGGTGGGCTCAACCCGGCCGGGCTGGCCGTCAAACTGCGCGAGCTCGCGGACCGGCTCGGTATCACCGTCCGCGTCGCCCACGTCGAGGGTGACGACCTGCGCGGGAACCTCGCCGCGATCACCCCTGCGGTCGGTGAGGTCGAGCCGGTCTCGGCCAACGCCTACCTCGGCGGCTGGGGTATCGCCGAAGCGCTGGGTGCGGGCGCCGACGTCGTCGTCACCGGCCGCGTGACCGACGCCTCGCTCGTCGTCGGCCCGGCCGCCTGGTGGCACGGGTGGGAGCGCACCGACTGGGACCGGCTTGCCGGTGCCGTCGTGGCCGGCCACGTCATCGAATGCGGACCACAGGCCACGGGCGGCAACTACGCCTTCCTCGACGAGATCACCGACCGTCGCTACCCTGGCTTCCCGATCGCGGAGGTCGCGGCCGACGGCTCGTCGGTGATCACCAAGCACGCCGACACCGGGGGGCTGGTGTCGGTCGGTACGGTCACCGCCCAGCTGCTCTACGAGATCGCCGAGCCCGCCTATCTGGGGCCCGACGTGGTCACTCACTTCGACACGACCTCTCTGGCCCAGCAGGCCGAGCACCGGGTGGCGATCACGGGTGCCACCGGCAGCCCGCCACCGGAGACGCTCAAGGTGGCGCTGAACGAGGTCGGCGGCTACCGGAACACCATGACGATGGTGCTCACCGGCTTGGACGTGGAGGCGAAGGCCGCGTTCGCGCAGCAGCAGCTTTTCGACATCCTCGGCGGCTCGGACTCCTTCGCCGAGACCGACGTCCGGTTGCTGCGTTTCGACACACCGGACGCCCCCACCAACGACCAAGCGTGCGCGCACCTGCGGATCACGGTCAAGGACACCGACCCGCGCAAGGTCGGCCGGGCGTTCTCGAGCGCAATCATGGAGATCGCTCTGGCCGGGTACGCGGGCTTCCACACCACCACGCCACCCACATCGGAGTCGGCGTTCGGCGTGTACCGCCCAGCGGCCGTGCCCCGGTCGAGCGTGACACAGGTCGTGGTGCTGCCCGACGGTGAGCGCCGGACGATCGCCGATCCGCCGACCGGCAGCGTGCCGGCCGCGAAAGTCGCGGGCTGCACGGCCGGCGCGCCGCCGACCGAGCCGACGTGCCGCGCGCCACTGGGCGCAGTGCTGGGCGCGCGGTCCGGCGACAAGGGCGGCAACGCCAATATCGGTCTCTGGGCCCGCGACGATGCCGGCTACGCCTGGGCGTGCGAGCACCTGACCGTCGAGCGGCTGCGCGGGCTGCTCGGCCCGGAGGCTGCGCAGCTGCGCGTAGAGCGGTTCGACCTGCCCAACCTGCGTGCGCTCAACGTCGTAGTGCACGGGCTGCTGGGAGAAGGCGTGGCATCCTCGGCCCGGCCCGATCCCCAGGCGAAGGGCTTGGGCGAGTACCTGCGCTCCCGCATCGTCGATATCCCGCAATCCTTGCTCAGCGCGACTTGAACAGCGCCGGTGAACCGGCCGGTGACCCGGCCGTTGGCCGATCTGCCGGCGGCCGGCTACCCGCCTGGTGTTGCAGGTCGCGGCGCCGCGTCACCGCCGCACCACGCCGCAGTGCGGGCGGACGGTGTTCAACCAGCCATCGTCAGGCCGCCGCTGACGCTGATCACCTGACCGGTGATAAACGACGCGGCCTCGGAGGCAAAGAACACAATCGGCGCGGCCACCTCCTCTGGGCGCGCAAGCCGCCGAAACGGAATCGCCTTGATCAACGCATCTTTCAGCTTATCGGCCTGGGCGTGGAACAACGGAGTGTCGGTAGGCCCCGGGCACACACAGTTGACATTGACATCGTGCCTGGCCATCTCGCGAGCAAGCGACTTGGTGAGCGCAATGACGCCGCCCTTGGCCCCGGCATAGATGCTTTCTCCCGAGCTGCCCACCCGCCCGGCGTCGCTGGCGACATTGACCACCCAGCCACCGTTGCCGGTCTCTATCATCCCCGGCAGAAATGCGCTGCACATATGCACCGGGCCGAGGTAGTTGATGGCCACCACCCTTTCGGCGAATTCTGTGGTGGCGTTCAGGAATTTTTCGGTGCGGTCCCATCCGGCAGCATTCACCAGAACGTTCGGAATACCCACCTCGCTATGTACCCGCTCGCGGAGTTGATCGACTGACTTGCGGTCTGCGATATCAACCCCCATCGCAAATACCGAGTCGGGGGAGCATTCCGACGTGCGCTTTGCCGCTTCCAAATCGAGATCAGCCGCAATCACTTTATCGCCTTGCATCGCGAAGGCCAGTGCGGCGGCCTTGCCGATCCCGGATCCGGCTCCGGTAACGACGACGATGTTGTCTGTCACGTTTGCATCCTCACGCCTTGGCAAACTTAGAAAAATCAGGACTGCCCTTCTCGGCAAAAGCCGCCACGCCCTCCAGCCCTTCCGGCGTGTGCGTATACAGATTTAGCGCAGACATTGCCAAATTGCTTGGTCCCGCCTGATGGTCGGTGTCGGCGTTGAACGACTGCTTGAGGAAACGGATGGCCGTCGGACTCTTCTCGGCAATCTCCGCGGCCACGACTTTGGCCTCGTCCAAGAGACTTCTCGCAGGGACGACCCAGTTGACCAAGCCCCACCGTTCGGCGGTGTCAGCGTCATACTGGCGGCACAAGTACCACATCTCGCGGGCGCGTTTCTCGCCGATGACCCGCGCCAGGAAGGCAGAGCCGAACCCGGCGTCGAACGATCCCACACGGGGTCCGGCCTGGCCGAACTTGGCCGTGTCGGCTGCGATCGTGAGGTCGCCCTCGTACTCCTCGGCCACTGCCTCTCCTCTGATGCATTGCCACCGTTGAGTGTCGTACCGTGAATGCGAATTCACATGTGCTGAACGTAGATCGATCGCTGTCCGGCGTCAACACCTGCCAGCCGTGCCGAAAACCCCTGCTGTTACGCGCGAGCCGTTCGCACGCGCCACTTGGCTTGTGAGCAGGTGTTAACGTTCCCGTGGGGTCTCTGAATGCCGTGTAAGCCCGTGCCGTGCCAGATGACGAGGGAAGGTAGCGATGAGCAAAGCGGTCGAAACCGGACGCACTCGGGTCGGCGGCGAGCGTCGGGAGCGGATTCTTGCCTCGGCAGCGGAGTTGATTGCCGAGCGGGGCTACCACGCTGTTTCGATGGCCGACATCGGGATTGCATCAGGGGTTGTCGGGCCTGCCATATATCGCCATTTTGACAGCAAGGGCGACTTATTGGCGGCCCTCTTCGAACGAGTGGTGGACAGCCTCCTAGAGCGCGCCGCGACGATCGTCGAGCAATCTCGCGACGAGGCGGAGGCGTTGACCGAGCTGGTGTCCGACCAAGTCGCCTTGGTAATGGATCAACGCGAGCTGGCGGTGGTGTATTACCGCGAGGTGCACAACCTGCCCGATCAGCAGCAGAGACGGTTACGCCGAAAACAGCGGCTCTATCTCGAGGAGTGGGTACACCTCGTTGGCGAGTTGCGCCCCGCGGTCGACGAGATTGAGCTTCGCGGGATGGTCCATGGGGCCATCGGCGCCATCCAATCGATCTTGCATTACCGCGGCACTGGTCTCACCCCCGAACGGACTTCGGCGCTGCTCGCTGCCATGGGTCACGCCGTACTCGGCGTTCCCGCGTCGAGTTAATTAACAATCGGACGCCTCGGCCGCTGAGCCATCACGTCCCCGACCCAGCTCGCTGCGTATTCAGGCGCATTGGGGTACCCGCATAACTGTCTCGCCGGGAGCCGAACTCGCCGATTAGCCGTTCAATGAGCCGTCCCGTACGCCGTCCCCGTCCGCGAACGCTCGTCTCCTGCGGCGGAATATTGTGGACAAATCCAGACGGTCGAATTCGGTCTAAAGCGACCGAGCAATAATCTCCTTCATGATCTCGTTCGTCCCACCGTAGATCTTCTGGACGCGAGCATCGGCCCACATCCTGCCGATGGGATATTCGGTCATATAGCCGTACCCGCCGTGTAGTTGCAAGCAGTCATCGAGGGCCACCATGGCGCGCTCGGTAGTCCACCACTTCGCCATTGCGACTGTGGGTATGTCGAGTTCGCCGCGCAGGTGGCGGGCGATACAGTCGTCGATGAATACGCGGCTGATGTGCGCATCGGTGGCGACCTCGGCAAGTTTGAACTTGGTGTTCTGGAAGGCGAAGACGGGCTTGCCGAAGGCATGCCGGTCCTTGGTGTACTCGACGGTGAACTCGAGCGCTGTTTCTACCGCTGTCACTGCACCGAGCGCGAGGATCAACCGCTCTTGGGGCAGTTGCTGCATCAGCTGAATGAAGCCCTGGCCTTCGGTCGTACCGAGGAGGTTCGCAACGGGGATGTGCACGTCTTCAAAGTAGAGCTCGGACGTGTCCTGGCCGCGCTGACCGACCTTGTCCAACACCCGACCGCGACGAAAGCCCGGCCGGTCGCCTTCGACCAACACCAACGAGATTCCATTCGCTCCGGCATTCGGGTCGGTCTTGGCGACCACGATGATCAAGTCGGCCTGAGCGCCATTGGTGATGAAGGTCTTGGACCCGTTCACGATGTATTCGTCCCCGACGCGTACTGCCTTGGTCGTGACAGACTGGAGGTCAGATCCCGTACCTGGCTCCGTCATGGCGATCGCCCCAACCATCTCACCGGTCGCCAGTCGAGGAAGAAAGCGCTCCTTCTGCTCATCGGTGCCGTACTCGAGCAGGTAGTGGGCCACGATTCCACTGTGCAGTGGCGCGCCCCATGCCGAATCGCCGACGCGGGCCTGTTCCTCGATCAATACCGCCTCGTGAGCGAACGTTCCCCCACCGCCGCCGTACTGCTCGGGGATCGACATGCAGAGCAATCCCAACTCGCCCGCCCGAGTCCACAGATCCCGGTCAACATGGTGCTGGTCGATGAAGCGGTCGATGTGCGGCGCGACCTCCTTTTCGCAGAACGCTCGCGCCAGGTCTCTCAGCGCATCGAGGTCGTCATCCATCCAGCTTGAGCGATTGGCGGCCATTCGAGTGTCCTCACTTTGTCTGGTTGCGCACCGATCCCGGAGTGGGCTCGCTGTCACGCTGTGGGTACATGGTGTACCACGAAACGGACACTGGGTACAACTCGTACCCAGAACATGCAGGCACGCTGAGCGCTACGGTGAGCATCGTGGAGCGAAAGCAGTGGGTGGACACCACAGCGGTACGCCGTGCAACCAGTAGGGTGCCGGGCCGTGATCTACGTCGCGGGCAGATCATCGAAGCCGCCCTCAGCGCGATCGAGGAGAACGGCCCCCACGCACTCACAGGCCAAATCGCGGACAAGGCGGGTTTGGGCCGCACGCACTTCTACCGCCACTTCGCGAGTAAGGAAGAACTCGATCTGGCCGTCGCCCGCCACGTCCACCGCGAACTCACGGCGAAGATACGCCTAACTTTGGACGTGCAGGGTTCACCATTGGACGTGATTCGCGCTCCCGTGAGTCAGCACGTCATGTGGGCTGACGAACATCCCAACCTGTATCGTTTTCTGGTCAATCGGGACTACCGGCGCAGCAATGAGAAAACGACGCCCGGAAGAAGTGCGTTCGCCTCCGAACTCGCAGTAGCGGGCGCCCGCTACTTTCCTCGCTACGGGGACGATTCCGACGCTGCCGACCGTAACGTCGCCGCCATCATGGGCCTGATCGACGCATCGGTCCTGTGGTGGCTGGACCATCGAGACTCCACTCGCGACGAACTCGTCATTCGGTTGACACGGCAAACGTGGTTGATCATCGATGACAGGCTGCACGAGCTGGGAGCCCACCTCGATCCCCAAGTCCCGCTGAGCGAACCCGCGACCTCATCACGCCCAACTCGAGCATGGCCGGGCTAGCCCCGTCCCATCTTCGACACAGCGTCAACGATGCCTGCGTTGGCGCCGCTCACCGCGCCCACGCATCAACGCGAAAACCTTCAACCCGAGCGACGGTGCGGCGTCACTAGAGCGGGCAACGATGCCACGCCACCGAGGAACCACCCGGAATATCTGGCGACTGTCCAGTAACTCCAGCCCTGCACGGGCCACGTCCGCAGCGTCCATCGGACTGGGTCCGGCGAACAGTAATGCCGCGCCTGGATCGGCAACTCGGTCGTTGACCATTTTCGTACTGACCACGTCGGGGCACAGCGCACGTGCGCGAATGGGCAAACCCGCATGGTCGAGGTCACCTTGCAATGACGTAGTGAACGACAATACGGCCGCTTTGGTGGCTCCGTACATCGCGAGTCCAGGGACGGGCGCCAGTGCCGAGAGCGAAGCGATGTTGAGGATCGCGCCCCCATCTGCGCCCATAGCGGCGACCGCGGCGTGTGAGCCCGCCACAACGCCTCGCACATTGATATCGAGGATCGACGCAACCTCCACATCGGTGTGGCTCCAGCTATCGCCCGCGATCAGGACCCCGGCGTTGTTTACCCATACCGCCAGACGACCCGCGGCCGAAGCCTGCGCAGCGATATCACGGTGGACCGACGGATCTCTTACGTCGTGTCTGGCACTCCAAGCGCCCCGGCCGACCTCGGCGGCAGCACGCTCTGCTGCGTCGCCGTCTACATCCGTGAGCAACACCCGGTGGCCGGCAACGGCGAGTTGTCGCGCGATCTCCAAACCAATCCCTCGACCTGCTCCGGTCACGACGGCTGTTGATGGTTCTTGCATGACAATCCTTCCGGCAGTGTGCGTAGTTTTACCTACTACGCTTCGCCCGGGTTTGTGGAGGGTTCCGATGTCGATTCGTTAGGGACTGTGTCAATATTGCCGACACAACGATGTCCGTCGGCGCCCTTGTGGGTGCAACGCGCTCGGCTTCCCCTTTAGATGTCTCCTGGAGCGGTTCTCGACATCATCTGCGACGCAACGTAATGGGCAGGCCGTCGGTGGGGATAGGCAAGGACGTATTATCCACCGAACGGGGTAGCCGTCCTCCAGGCTCCAGGTGAATTCCCGCAGCATCTCGTGCAGTATTGCCTTCACCTCCAAGGTGCCAAAGTGCATCCCGATGCACTTGTGCGCGCCCCCTCCGAACGGAAGCCAGGCGAAGCGGTGGGCCTCATCCTCGCGCCTTGGCGGTTCGAATCGCGTTGGATCGAACCGGTCCGGCTCGGTCCACCCCGTGGGCGCAAAGTGGTTGACCGCAGGCGTGATGGCGACAAGCACTCCAGAGGGGATGTAGTAGCCATCTATTGAAGTTTCGGTCACCGTTTTACGCATAACCAACGGTACGGGTGCAACTAATCTGAGCAACTCCTTGATGACCAAGTCCATCGCCGTTAGCCTCTCGAGGTCCCCAATGTCCGGTAGATCGTCGCCGAGACGGCCGCCGGTAAGTGTCGGGCGAAATACTCCTCCAACACCCGGCGACCGCGTACTCCGGAGGGTACCGCGTCCCCGGCAGAGGAGCGCGCACGATCGCACTGGCGGCGCGGACGGTTGCTACGAAGGCTCGATTTACTGAACCGCTGTCCTCTTTCCCGCGGCCGCCCATGAACACATCGGTCGCGACGTTGCGCGTCAAATCCTTCAGCAGGGGATACAAGCGGACGCCCGAACCGGTCGGCCACTTCGGGATGCTAGAACGAACCGATGGCCCGACCTGCTTGACATAGCCTGTCAGTCGCGGACGCGTGAACGCCTCCTGCATGATTCGCCGATGCATCAGATGTTCATCGAAGCTCGTCGGCTCTCCTGGAGCCCCCGCTCGACGCGCTGCGGGAGGGGAGCCAACAGTACCGACGACAGCCGCTCACGGGGCTTGCCTGCGACACGGACGGCGATTTGGTCATCGAGTGCCCCCTTGATGTTGTTTCTCGCATTATCGGAAGGATTTCACCCATCGTTTACACCGGTGACCACCCTGTCAACGGCGATCACAGTTGCCGCTCGAATGTCAGCGACTCCCCGCCGTCCTCGGATACCCGTCACTGAACAGAGCCGCCACTAGTCGACGCTATCGGCCCCGCTGGGGGCATAGGGCATGTCGGCCAGATGGGTGTTGGCCGGCTCGGGTGTCCCCCTGCGCGACGAGTTCGCGGGCGCGGGACGCGACAGGACGTAAGCGCGCCGCTTCGGCCTGCGCGCACGAAGGCGATACAAGAAGGTCGGGCTGGGCCAGTTGGTAGAGATCGACCCGCGCGCCGAGCGATACCAGCTCGTGCACATAGTCCACACGGATCTGTCCAGGCGGCGACTCAACCGGTCGTTGAAGCGCTTCTCCACATCGGCACGGACCTCGATAACACTTCCTGGATGGGCACGGAGAACCTTCATCAACCTGACGATGTGTCGGGCCTGCGATTCGAGCATGTAGACGATGGACCCGGATCCCACGTTGGTGTTGGGCCCGTACATCATGAGGAAATTCGGAAACTCTGGCACCGATAGGCCGTAGTAGGCGTGCGCGCCATCCGCCCACACGTCCGACAATTTTCGGTCCGAGCGGCCGTAGACCTCCATCGGGGAAAGAAACTCGGTGGCACTGAAGCCAGTGCCGTAGATGATCACGTCGGCGGCGTGGAAGTCGCCGTTCACCGTGCGGATTCCGCCAGGCTCTACTGCCTGGATATCGTCGGTGACCAATGAAACGTTGGGACGTGCGAGCGCGGGGTAATAGTCGCTGGAGAACAGAATCCTCTTGCACCCGGGCGCATAGTCCGGCGTCAGGTGGGAACGCAGCCGGGCATCGTGCACCTGGCGGCCTAGGTGCCTGAGGGCAACGCCGCCAAGGACTCGCGCTACTGGCTTCGCGTCGACGAGTGCCAACGCCAAGAACTCGAATATCGTCCAGATCATCAGACGTTCGCTGAGCCGCAGAATGGGCAACTTGCGCAGCAGTTGGTGATGCCGCCCACCGTACTGACGGTCGAATTTGGGCAGCACCCATGGGGCTGACCGTTGGAAAACGTCCAAGTGCTCAGCGCCTGCGGCGACCACCGGGACGAATTGCACCGCACTTGCGCCGGTGCCGACGACCGCAATGCGCTTGCCGCTGAGATTCAGATCGTGGTCCCAATTGGCGGAATGAAACGACGGGCCCGCGAACCCCGAGATTCCAGGAATATCAGGAACTGAGGGTCGAGACAGCTGGCCCACGGCCGAAATGACGACATCACACTCCAATTCCTGACTGGTAGTCGTGGTCAGACGCCATGTGTTCGTCCGCTCATCGAAGGCTGCCTTGGCGATTTCGGTTTTGGTCCGAAGGAGGGGCAGCAATCCACTTTCGTCGACAACGCGGCGAAGGTAGGCGAGGATGTCGCCTTGTTCTGCGTAACGCCGGCCCCACGTGGGATTCGGCGCCGAGGAGATCGAGTACAACTGCGACGGGACATCACAGGCCGCCCCCGGGTAGGTGTTCTCCCGCCAGACTCCCCCGACACCATCGCCCTTTTCGACGATGAGGGCCCTGTCGAACCCTGCGCGTTTGAGGCGAAGTGCAAGGGTAATTCCGGCGAAGCCAGCGCCGATGATGACGATCGAGGGGTTACCAGGGGGATTGTCCTGGGTTTGTTCAAGTTTCACGGGTTTCATCGTTAGCTCATACAACCTTCGTGCTGGGGCGCCTCGTGGTCAAGGCGTGCGCAGGGACGCTGTCAACGGACGGTGGCCGAAGTAGCCAAGAACTCGCCACTGAGCCTGAGGGCCTCCCGCGCTTCGGGCAGTAGGCGAAACATCGCCTGGAAGACATGGATCTGGCCGCGGAAAACTTGCAACTGCGAGGAGACCCCTGCAGTTTGCAGACGTTTGGCAAAGACTCTGGAGTCGTCGAGCAACATCTCTCGTCCGCCGACCTGAATCAAAGTTGGTGGCATGTCCGTGAGATCAGCGTCAAGCACGCTTATCCTCGGGTCGGCTGGATCGGCGCCCGCCACGTACAGACCCATTGTTCTCGACGCAGAGATGGCGCACGCAAAGGGGTCCCGTCTGCGCAGATCACGGCCCATCGCAAGTTGACATGTCAAATCCAGCACCGGCGACATCAGCAGCATGGCATCCGGCGTCGGCAGTCGATGTTCCCGAGCGCCAAGTGCCGTCGCCGCAGCAAGCTGGCCGCCTGCGGAATCTCCGGCGAGCGCCACCGTGCCAGAAGACGCGGTGATCGCGCTTCCCTCTGTCAACCATCGATAGGCGATCAGTGCATCATCTGCGGCCGCCGGGAAGGGATATTTCGGGACCAACCGATAGCGCACGGCAAATACCGGCCTGCGGGCGGCCGCGGACAGTTCGCTGATGAGGCCACGGTGGGTCTCGGGAGAGCACATAGAAAATGCGCCGCCGTGTATATAAAGAATCGGCGGAGCATCCGAGGCCACGTTGGCCGCCTTGACCCAGTCGCCTCGCACACGTTCACCGGCGAAGGGCGTGTCTACCTTCTCGACACTGATTGCGCGCCTTGGCCGCGACACCACGAGTGTTCCCCGTAGCACGCGGTCCATGACCGCGAAGCCATGCTCGTTGGCCGGAATCACCTGCGTGAGAGGTCGAAGAACGCGTCGCGCCGTTGCCGCGACCAGGTGGCTCGCCATGCTCGGATTCGGCCTGGCAGGTGAACTCATCCGGCGGTGTCCACCTTCTGTGGGGCAGTGTCCGCCTTTTTCGCCGGTCGCCGTTCGAAACGGTAGTCGGCCAAGTCGAATCGTCGACTGCGCCAGATCGACTCGACCGTCGTCGTGGGACGCAGAGGCACGTCCCCATGCTTGTCGAAGTAATAGCTGTTCGCGCCCGCGCAGCTGTCCTGCCAGAAGACCTGCGTATGCCGCCGTGCCAGCATCTCCGCGAAGAAGCGTTGATTCGCCTCCTCGCGTACCTCGACGTAGTTCGAGTCGGCCGTCCTGGCATGCCGGAGGCAACGGAGAATGTGGCCCGCCTGTGCCTCGATGAGTGCGAAGTAGGACGACCCGTTGTATCCGTACGGGCCAAACACTGAGAAATGGTTCGGGAATCCTGGCACGCTGACGCCCTCATATGCCTGGAGTCGGTTCTCGTCCCACCACTGTGCCTGGTCTCGGCCGGCGACACCTCTGAGCGAGTAGGTGGGCATGCTGTCCGATTCCATGACCTTGAATCCCGTTGCCAGGACGAGCACGTCGATCTCGTGTCTGACGCCATCGGCCGTAATTACCGCGGTCTCATCCACCCGGGTGATGGGGTTGGTTTCAAGATGGACGTTCTCGCGGTTGAACGTCTTCAAATATTCGTTGTGAAAGCTTGGTCGCTTGCAGCCCAGCGCGTAACGCGGCGTCAGCTTCTCGCGAACGACCGGGTCGGTGACCTGCCGACGCATATAGCTGATCGCTGCACGCTCGATCGCCGACGCCAGCGGTATGGCGGTATGGAAGTGCGCTGCGACGGGAAAGGTGAGTTCGACAAAGGCCTGGCTGGCTCCCCGCGCGGCGATCTGCGCTCCGGGTGCGAGCCGGAGAAGAGCACTCAGCGGGCGGGGCACCGCGAAGTCGAATTTCGGCAGACACCATATCGGTGTGCGCTGGAAGACGGTGAGTTGGTCGACCTCCCTCGCGATCGAGGGGATCAGTTGCACCGCCGAGGCGCCCGTCCCAATGACGGCGACTCTTTTTCCGGTGAGGTTTTGTTCGTGGTCCCAACGCGACGTGTGCATCGTGACCCCGCCGAAGTCCCCGACCCCCGGTATGTCCGGCGCTTTTGGTCGCGTGAGAACCCCGGAGGCATTGATGACGAACCTGGCTGTCAGTTCCTCGTCCGTCGAGGTAAACAAACGCCACAATGTCGATTCTTCGTCGAACTCAGCCCTCACAACCGTGACTCCGAAGCGGATGCGCGACGCGAGGCCATACTTTTCCACGCAATGCTTCGCATAGTTCTTGAGTTCGATCCCCGGCGCATAGGTACGTGACCACGACGAGCGTTTCTCAAAGGAGAACTGGTAGCTATATGACGGAATGTCTACGGCAATCCCCGGGTAGGTATTCCAATACCACGTTCCACCCACCCCTTGGGCCTCATCAACGATGAGGAAGTCTGAGAAACCTTCCTTCAGCAGCTTGATGCCCACCCCGATCCCGGAGAATCCAGCTCCGATGACCAATATCTCGTGGGTGGGGACCTCGTACGTAGGGGCTTCGGAGGTGGGGGCGTCCTCGTCGCCCGCGACATGGAGACTCAAGCGTCGTTCCTCACCCTCGAGGCTGCACGCTTAGGCGGTGCTTTCCCAACGCCGACGTCCAGGACGTCTGCCATGACGTCAGACCGCGTTGGCGCGGCACCTGCGCTTTTGCGGCCCCGGGAAATCTTGGCCACACTCGAGCTGTTTTGGGCGTGTTCGATTGTTTGGTGCTCGGGTCGTGCGGCGGTTGCCGGGGTCGTCACATAATCACTCATGTCGACCTTGGACAGTGCGCGCACGAACTGGGTGGCGAAACCGGGGTACATGGTGCCGTTGTATCCGTCATTCGTGAGGTACCAGCTCTTGCAGCCCGAATTCCATGTCGTACTTACCAACCGGTGTTGCACCTCGCCGTGGTAATCATTTTGCCGATCTTCTCGGACCTCGAGCGTACTGAGATCATTGTCGATGATCGCGCCGATAGCTTTGACGATATAGTTGATCTCGGCTTCCATATACACTAGAGCCGAATTATGGCCGGGCCCTGAATTCGGACCGAAGGTGAAGAACAGATTGGGATAGCCTGCGACAGTGACACTCCGGTACGCATAAGCGCCCTCGGACCACTCGTCGGAGAGTTCACGACCACGTGCGCCGCGGATGGGGAAAGGCGTGCCAGCCTTGCATACATCGAAGCCGGTGGCAAAGACGATGCAGTCCAGTTCGTGTTCGATGCCATCTGCGGTCCGTATGCCGTTCGGCGACATTGTCGCAATCGGCCATGAGACGAGCTTGCAGTTGTCGCGTTGAAGAGCCGGGTAGTAATCGCTGCTCATCAGCATCCGTTTGCAGCCGGCGCGGAAGTTCGGCGTCAACTGGCGCCTGAGCCAAGTATCCGAAACCTGCCTCCGCAAATTTGCTTTCGCCACCAGCTGGATGCCGGTGGTGACAGGGGTATCCCAGACCATCCCGACGGCCATGAGCTCGTGCACCCAGAACCATGTCTGCCGAGCAGCATTCTGCACGAGAGGCACTCGACGAAACGCCGTGCGCGCCCACTGCGGATGGGAGAAGTCGGGCCTAGGCAGGACCCACCCGGGGGTGCGTTGGAAGACCTTCACCGAGCGCGCAGTGTTCACCAGCTCGGGAATGATCTGAACAGCGCTGGCACCGGTGCCGACCACGGCGACACGTTTGTCGCTCATGTCGTAGTCGTGATCCCAACGCGCACTGTGGATCTTGTGACCAAGGAAGGTGTCCAGCCCGCGGATGTCAGGCAGGCTCGGATTGGCCAGCGGCCCGCTGGCCATCACTGCGGTGCGGGCCTTGAACTGGGAGCCGTCAGCTGTCTGGGCACTCCATAGTGCGCTTTCGTCGTCGAACTCCAGACTGGTGACATTCACTCCGAACCGGATAAAACGCGACAGCGAATACTTGTCCACCATCGTCCTGATGTAGTCGAGTATCTCGCCACTGCCCGAATACGCGCGGGACCAGTTCGGATTCTGCTCGAACCCGTAGGAATAGAGCAGCGACGGGATATCGCAAGCCGCACCGGGATACGTATTGTCCCGCCAGGTCCCACCTACCTCATCCGCGCGTTCAAGTATGACGAAATCTTCGATACCCTGCTGTAGCAAACGAATTGCGGTTCCCAGACCGGCGAAACCCGCCCCGACTACCAAAACGGTCGTGGTGTCGCTCATTTAGCCACCGGTTCGTAGGTCAGCTCTTCGGTCCACGATGGCGACTTACCCAGCACCTCGGTGGGGAAGTGGTCGATCGCGGTACCCAGTCGCTGCGAGATGTAATGCAATGGCTGAGAACGCTTAATACTGGCGGACATGTGAGATTTCAGGATGTGGTAGCCCGGAACACGGCGCGTGAACTGGCTACGATCCCCTACGTTCTCGTACCGCATCACCGCGTTGTACAGCTTCTCCTCCGATAATCCCATGGCGTTGAGGTTGGTCAGCATTCTGGTGAGCAACGGCACGTAGAGGACACCGCCGAGGAGGATTCTCGGGTCGATGAGCGCCCCCATTGTCTGCATCGCATGAATGCGCATTGGGCTGGCGCCGAGGTCGTTCAGAACCTGGAAACCGACCGCCAGGTGCCGTGACTCGTCATTGTTGACCTTGTTGAAAACCTCGGCGCACAGCGGATCCTGAACCTCGTCGAGCAGGAACTTGAGCAATGCTCCATCAAGCGCAGTCTCCAAGGCGGGGATGGCCGCTCCGATCACCGTCAGCGGGAGGGCCTCGGCATAGCGGTCAATCCACTCGATCACCAGCCGAATATTCTTGTTCGGCACCGGGATTTCCCCTTCTTCAAGCATCCCCCACCGCTGCATGAGCGCCAGCTCCGCGTTGGCGTGCCGCTGCTCCTCAGCATGGAAATACCGGTAGATCTCACCTAGAGCCTCGAACGGCGCCTTCGGCGCCATGGCGGCGAAAGCACGTGCCCCGACGTGCTCTATCCACACCACGTCAGCCATGAACTGCTTCAGTTCGGGTCGCTGCTCATCGGTGATTTTATCGGCGCCCGGCGCATCCCAATCGATGTCGGCCAGCGCCCACTGCCGATTCTTGATCGTCTCAAGCATATCGCTGTATTTGAATGCCATTTTTGCGTCCCCTTTGTCCTTAGCTCTCTGTCGGGAAATACTTAGCGGGCGATTCGCTCGACCAGGCCGAGCGCGTGGGTATAAGTCGCAGGCACTGCCCGCTTAAAAAGCCAGAGAATCTTCGCATCGATCTGAGGTAGGACGTGCAACTGCCCATGGTCGTTCGCGTCCAGGGTTTTGCGCGCCACCGATTCCGGTGACACGCCTGTCCACCTCATCAAGTTCGTCGCCAGCTTGGCGGCTGACTCCTCGATACCTGGGTTGTCGACAATGTTGGTTTTAACGAACGTGGGACACAACACTGTCACCGCCACACCGGTGCCACTCAACTCAGCCGAGAGGGTCTCGGACAGTGCGAGCACGCCAGCCTTGCTGACGTTGTAGGCCCCCATCCGCGGCGCTGCG
The DNA here is from genome assembly GCF_049683355.1 of Mycobacterium sp. Taxonomy (GTDB): domain Bacteria; phylum Actinomycetota; class Actinomycetes; order Mycobacteriales; family Mycobacteriaceae; genus Mycobacterium. Next base: position 11,583 of record NZ_JBAUJB010000006.1, on the reverse strand, counting down.
CCGAAACTTGCAGCCGACGCGACGTTGATTATTCCCCCGCTGCCCCTTGCGCGCAGCCGCGGCACAAAGGCCTCGCAGCCGTAAATCACTCCCCACAAGTTGATTGAGAGCGTCGACTCCCAGTCTCGCTTGGCCGTCGCGCCGATGACATTACCGCCGACTCCAATGCCCGCGTTGTTGATGACCAGGCTGGGTGCCTGCCCAAACCACTTTTCCGCGCTGTCGGCAAGTTCGCGGACCTGTTCTTCTTCGGAGACATCGCACACGATGTCGAGGCCCTCACCGCCGGCCTGGACGATGAGTTCGACCGTCTCCTTAGCGCGCACGGGGTCGATGTCGGCACATACCACCCGTCCACCTCTGCGAGCTAGCTCTACTGCAAAGGCGCGACCAATTCCGCTGCCCGCGCCCGTAACAACCGCGTTCGCGCGATGACTTCTGCGAGGCGATTTGCCCCACCACAGGAAATTCATCAGTACCGAACCCTTTGCAGATTCGGCCACGCCGAACCGGTGAGCAAAGCCAATCTGCTGCCACTTGGTGGCAGTGAACACAATTGTGGTCGCATGCCACCAGTTTGGCGCGGGTGGTAAGTCTTTGTCAAGATGTAGGCGTGCGGACGAAGGCAGCAAGGTGGGGCGGGCGTACAGGCGCCGAACGACGGGCTGACCGGCGGCGGCGCCTAGTCGCCGCTGCAACAGATATCTGGACGGACAGCGGATGGGCTGCGGTGACCATGCGTGGGGTCTGCTCCAGAGCCGCGTTGAATGATCGCTATTTTTATGAGGAGTTCAAGACCCGCGATGAGTTGCTGGTGGCGGCGTGGGACGGTGTCCGAAACGAGATGCTCGGCGAGGTTTCAGCAACATTTGCCGAACGCGTCGGTCAACCACCTGTCGAGACAATTCGTGCCGCGATCTCGATCGTCGTTCTCCGCATCGCGCAGGATGCCGGCCGAGCCCAGATTCTGCTGACGCAACACGTCGGCAGTTCAACATTGCAAGATCGTCGTGCAGCGGCCTTACAGGAAGCCACCCAGCTCGTCATGGCCGCCAGCCGACCCCATCTGAGGCCTGACGCAGACGAAAAGGCGTTGCGCATGGACACTTTTGTAGCGGTCGGCGGCTTCGTCGAACTGATCAGCGCCTGGCACGCCGGGCTACTCGTTGACGTAAGTCAAGTCGACATCGTCGACCATACGAGCCGACTTGCGGAAACACTCGCTCAACGCTACGTGGTTGATACGTCTCGCTAGATGGTAATTGTGATGCAGTTCCGGTCGCACTGGCCACATGGGCCGCAAAAAGCTCGCGAGACACCGTCGCGTTACATTACAAATACTGGACGGTCAGTCTCGTAGAGCTACCGAAGCGGATTTTGTCTGCTGGCGGACTGGCGGGTTTCGCTCACAGCCCAATGCGCTTGGCGATAATCTCCTTCATGATCTCGGTAGTCCCGCCCCCGATGCCCAGGATGCGCGAATCACGATAGTGCATTTCGACCTCGGTCTCGCGTAGGTAGCCCATGCCACCGTAGAGCTGCACGGCGGTGTCGACGGCAAGCGCGCAGGCTTCCACGGCCTGGTTCTTCGCCATCGAGACCATCCGCACATCGGTGTCACCGGCGATGATGCGGTCCACGGCGGCGCGGGTGTAGGTCCGAGCCACGTCGACGGCAGTCGCCATGTCGACGATCTTGTGCCGCACCACCTGCCGCGTGGATAACGGTCGGCCGAAGGTCTCACGCTGCTTCACCCACTTTAGCGTCAGGTCGAGGCAGCGTTGAGCGGTGGAATAGCACTGCACGGCGATGAAGGCACGCTCGACCTGGAACTGCTGCATGATCTGCAGGAAGCCGCTGCCCTCGGGGCCGACCAGATTGGCTACCGGTACGCGTACGTCGGAGAAGCCGAGTTCGGCGGTGTCGGAGCACAGCCAGCCCATCTTCTTCAGCGTGCGCGATACCGCAAAACCCGCCGTACCGCGCTCCACCACCAGCAGGGAGATTCCCGACGCCCCCAGGCCGCCGGTACGCACAGCGGTAGTCACAAAATCGGCCCGGACCGCCGAGGTGATAAAAAGTTTCGCGCCGTTCACAACGAAGTGGTCACCGTCCCGGCGCGCGGTGGTCCGGATGCCGGCGACGTCAGAACCGGTGTCCGGCTCAGTAATGCCCAGGCTGCCGATCTTCTCTCCGGCCAGTGTCGGCGCCACGAACTTGCGGATCTGCTCGGGATCGCCCTGCGCGACCATATGCGGCAGGGCGATGTTATGGGTGAGCAGGCTGGCCAGCACGCCCGACGAGCCGCCAGCCTCCATCACGGCTTCGGTGAGCAGCACCAAGTCGCGCAAGTCACCGCCGGAGCCACCGACCTCCTCCGCGAAACCGATGCCCAACAGGCCGACGGCGGCTGCGCGGCGATGCAGCTCCCGGGGCAACTCGCCGCGGTCCTCCCAGTCCTGCAGGTGCGGGACGATTTCTTTTCGGGTGAACGACGTGGCGAGGTCGCGCAACGAGATGCGCTCAGCTGTGATCCATGGGTCCGCTGCGGCGGACCCTACTTCGCGCTGTCCCGGCTGGGTCATGTGGGCTGCTCCTGCTGGTAACCGTCGGAAAGGGGCGGTAGGACCTGCCGCACGACCCCATTGTTCTCGGATGTTAGTCGCGGCTAACGTAGCGCGTCAGGAGATCGACGTCGGTGTCACCTGGAGGAAAGTTGGTTGACGTCTTGCCCGTCCGGGTCGACCCCCGCGCGCTGGAATACGTCAAGAACCGCGAGGACTCACCGCCAGCTCGATGCGATCGCCGAGCAACTCGCGCTGGCCGACGGGGGCGGCGGTAAGAAAGTACGTCGTCCGGCACCGAAGGCGCGGAAAAATGCTGACCCGCGAGCGCGTCGAGCTGCTGATCGACGCCGCCACCGCGTTCCCGGAATTGTGTCCGTTCGCGGCGTAGGGGTCGAAGTTACTGGCGGGTGGCAGCGTTGTGGTCGGCGTCGGCATCGTCGAAGGGGTCGAGCCGATGATCATCGCGCACGATCCGACGGTGCGTGGCCGAGCCTCGACGTGGCCGTGCGCGCCTACCGGCAGTCAATATGCACTGCTTCGGTGCGATCGCGAATCAACTCAGGCGATCGTCGGCATCCTTAGTTTTGGCATCGCAGCCTTCGGATTACGCGTGTATTCACCGCCCTCGGACTCTCGTTCCTCGAGCCCCTGAAACAAGGCTTACTCCGACGAGTTGTTCAGAGCGCGGTCCAGAAACTCTGCGACTGCCGAGGTGAAGGCGTCGTTGTCGTCACCCGCAACCATATGGCCCGTGCCGGAAACGTCGACCGCCTCAGCATGCGGCACTACTTCAAGGAACTCCTCGACCGACTGCTGCGATGTCACATCAGAGTGGACGCCGCGGACAAGTAGCGTTGGCGCCCGCACGCGGCGCGCCCCTTCGACGAGCAGTTCACTTATGGCGCCGAATCTTTCCGCGCCGGTTGCGGGATCGCCCTGCAAGAAATCGAAGTTGGAGGCTACGAACGCTGGATCCCATCGCCAGATCCACCGACCGTCATCGCGTTGCCGCAGCACTTTGCGGAGTCCGTCCAGGTTCTTGGGACGTGCGCGATGGCTATTGTACTCGGCAATGACGTCCGCAGCGTCATCGAGCGTTTCGAATCCGTCGGGATGGGCGGCCATGAATGACACGACGCGGCGTGCTCCGTGAAACTCCATTCGGGGAGTGATGTCGACCAGGACGACGGCTCCCCACAGGTCCGCGGGCGCCACCAAGTGCGTTCCCAACACAGTCATGCCGCCCAAGGAAGCTCCAACGACAGCCGGCGGACGACCATCGCTGGCATATCGGCGAATGGACAGCAGGTCGGATGCGAGCCGGTCGAGATCGTATCGACCATCGGGGTCCCACTCGCTGTCGCCGTGACCGCGGGCGTCATAAGCGACGACGGTATAACCGCGCGCGTGTAAGCGGCGCGCAGTGGCCGCCCAGGCGTGGCGGTTCTGCCCACCGCCGTGCAGCAGTATGACGACTGCGCGGGCGGATTCGTGTCGGTAGATATCGGCTGCGAGAGCGGTTCCGTCTTCGGTGCGGACGCACTCGAACGTAGAGCTCATTTGGTGTGCCCTCGACGGTCACCTCGGACGGCGTCCTCGTTCCACGACCGGATCACGAGGCGCTCTGGCCGACGACGGTCACTGTTCCCTGCGCGGCGCATACCGGGCGCCCCGTATTGGTGATGTCGATCCTGGCGACGCCGCTACGCTTACCCAGCGCGATGATGTCGGTGACCGCAACGCAGACTCCACTGGACACCGGACGCAGCAGGTTCAGTTTGAATTCGGTTGTGGCGACCCATGACCCAGGAGCGATCACCGGATAGAACACCACGCCCAAGCAGTGGTCGACCATCGCCGACAGGCAACCGCCATGCAGAGTGCCGAACGGAGTCAACAGATCGGCCCGGGCGTCCATTTCCACGACCAGCCGCCCGGCGGAGAACTCGATGTGGCGGAAGTCCAAGTACTTGGAGAGCCCTCCCGGGGTTCCCGCCGCATGCTGGAACTCCTCGGCTATTTGCTTGTTGAACTGCGGGAAGTCCATGGTCAGCGCCTCGTTTCGTGCTGCGATACCGATGCCATGGCTGAGACACTACTCCGCAGTTGTCGCACTGATGTAACTCTGGGTATCGGCCAGTAGAGCGGGAAGCAGGAATCGACGCAAGAAAGCGTCGATGCCTTCGGGGCTGCGGTGCCGCGGGCCGCGAACCGAGAGCAAGCTGAGGATGATGCGCAGAATCCATTCGGCCGCGTCATCGACCGAGACGCCGGCTTCGAGTTGATGCCAGTGTGCGGCGAACACGGGTCGCAGGAACTCGGCGACGAGTTCGAACAGCGCCACCGACGTTCCCTCGGCCAGTCCCACGCCGGCGAGTTCATCGTCGCTGGCGAAGAGCATGCCGATTATCGGTTCGCGACGGGCCGCGCGCACCGTGACTGCAACGAACTCCAATATGGCAGAGCCTAAGTCTGTATGCGCCAAGATCCGTCCGCTGATACGGTTCAGGTAACGTTCCGCTGCGCGCACGATGACACCGGATACGACGGATTCGCGACTCGGGAAGTAGCGATAGACGGTGGCGCGCGATACGCCCGCTTGCCTGGCGATGTCCTCCATCGTGGTGCCCGGCAGACCTTTGCGTTGTTGGCATGTTTCGGCGGCGTCGAGCAAGCGGTCACGCGCCATGTCGCGGCTCCGCGCAGGTGCCGCGTCGCCCCGTCGCAACGGTCTTCTCGTCACGAGTACGAGTATGCCCTGCCAAACCGATTCGCTGTGTCGGATACCGGCGGTTGTCGCATGGAACCGGATGTGACAATATCGCAGCCATGTCGCATAGAAGGCGTCGACGATGAGCGTGAACTGACCAGTGGCCATCCAACCACGCACTCCTGTTGTCGTCGGCGTCGGTGAACTCACACACCGCGGTGAAGACACCGTCGATCCCATCGATCTGGCCTCCGGGGCCGCGCGCCGAGCACTGCAGGATGCTTCGGCCGCGGTCGCGCACCGCATCGACATCGTGGCGACGCCGGGAATCTTGATGATTCCGCGCGACAATCCCGCGTCGAGGATCGCCGAAGCGACTGGGCTCACGCCGAACCATCGCATCAGCTGTCCGGTCGGCGGCAATACCCCCCAATACCTGGTCGAGGTCCTTGGCCGCCGTATTCGGCGCGGAGTCAGCGACGCGGCACTGATCGTCGGAGCGGAAAGCGGTGCATCAGGGCGAAAAGTAGCATCCGGTCGCGCGCTGTCGGAGCCGAGACCCATTGCGGTACAAGACGAGTCGCTTGGTGACACACGCCCGGGACTGAGCGAAGCCGAGATGCAAGCCGGACTACATTGGCCGCACGAGGTGTACCCGATCTTCGAATCCGCGATCGCGGCCCGATCAGGCCGCACATTCGACGAGCAGCGCCGCTGGCTGGGAGACCTGATGGCTCCGTTCACAGTTGAGGCGTCCCGACATCCCGAGCAGGCGTGGTTTCCGCGTGCCCGCAGCGCCGACGAGATCAGCACGGTCTCCCCGAGTAACCGAATGGTGTGCGAGCCGTATCCGAAGCTGCTCAACAGCATCATCGCCGTGGATATGGCTGCCGCCTTCGTCATGATGGCTGCCGAAGTCGCCGAGGAACTCGGAGTGCCTCGTGATCGTTGGGTCTTCCCGTGGTCGTCGGCCACCTGCAATGACGTGTACTTCCCGGTTCAGCGGCCTGATCTGAGCCGTTCCGCCGGAATAAGGGCCGCCGGCAGGGCGGTATTGGCTGCCAGTGGACTTCACATCGACGACATCAGATGGTTTGATTTCTACTCTTGCTTTCCTTCCGCGGTCGAGGCGGCGATCGACGCCTTGGATCTCGCCCCTGAGGATGCCCGCGGTTTCACGGTGACAGGCGGACTGCCCTACCACGGCGGGCCGGGCAACAACTATGTCAGCCATTCGATTGTCGAGATGGTGCGACGCTGCCGAAGCGAACCGGACGCCGTGGGACTCGTATCCGGACTGGGCTGGTACATCACGAAGCACTCGCTGGGTCTGTGGTCGGCGACCCCACCGCCGACGGGATGGCAGACTCCGGACATGGCTGAAGCGCAGGCTGCGATTGACGGCACCTCCCTCGCGGTCGCTTCACCCGCCGACGCATCCGGTATGGCGACCATAGATGGCTACACCGTCGTGCACGACCGTGAGCAAGGCCCCTCCTGGGTGCCAATTTTCGCGCGTTTGCCCGACGGCCGCCGCGTCGCGGCGCGCAGCGACGATGCCGAGGTGGCGATGGCGATGTCACAGGAGATGTGCGTGGGACACCAAGTCGCCGTGAGGCAGGCGAACGGACACGTCGAATTCGAACTGTCGTGAACGCCGACGCGTTCGTGCTGACCCAGCCGCGCACCCTCGAACGGCGACATCTTCCGGTACCGCGCGTCGACGACGAGTCCGGTCTCCTGCGGATCGAGGCGTGCGGGCTCTGCGGAACCGACCACGAACAGTTCAGCGGACACCTGCCGGCGGGGTTCGCCTTCATCCCCGGACACGAAATCGTCGGCGTCATCGAGGAAATAGGTGACGCCGCGCGCGAACGTTGGGGCGTGTCGGTGGGTCAGCGAGTCGCCGTCGAGGTGTTCCGATCGTGTCGGGAGTGCCACTCGTGCCGCGGCGGCGAGTACCGCAGGTGCTCGAGCAACGGCCTCGCCACCATGTTCGGCTTCGTCGACGTGAACATCCCGCCCGGCCTGTGGGGAGGCTACGCAACCCACCTGCATCTGCCGTTCGATTCCATGTTGTTGCCGATCCCCGACGGACTCGACCCTATCGTGGCGACGTTGTTCAATCCGCTTGGCGCAGGGGTCAAGTGGGCTGCCACGTTGCCCGAGACAAGCCCGGGCGACGTCGTCGCGGTCCTCGGACCAGGCATCCGCGGGATTTGTGCCGCCGTAGCCGCAAAGGAGGCCGGAGCGGCATTCGTCGCAATGACCGGAGTCGGCCCTCGCGACCGAACTCGGCTAGCCGCAGCCCACCAGTTCGGCGTGAACCTGACCATCGACGTCACTTCGGACGACCCTGCACAGGCCCTGCAAAAGGCGACCGGCCGGCTCGCAGACGTCGTCGTCGACGTCACCGCGAAGGCGCCAGCCGCGTTCGCGGACGCCGTCGCACTCGCGCAGCCCGGCGGACGCGTGGTGGTCGCCGGCACCCGCGGCGGCGGAGGAGCGCCCGGCTTCGAGCCAGACCTACTCGTCTTCAAAGAACTACGCATCTTGGGTTCGTTGGGGGTCGACTACCCCGCCTACCAGAGCGCCCTCGAGCTGCTGGTCTCGGGGCGTTGGCCTTTCGAAGAATTGCACCGCGAGATCACCGGTTTCGCGGGCCTGCCCGGGCTGCTCGATTTGCTGGCCGGCAACGGGCCGGACCGGGTTCCCGCGCTGCACAACGTCTTTGTGCCGATCGCCTGACAGCGCCAACGAGCGCCCAACCGGAAGGATCCACCGTGAGCAGCCGAAGCCGGGTTGACATGCTTGCCCTGACAGATGCCCGCAAGCGCGCCGCTCAATGCGGGATTCCGGACGCCATGGCTGAACTGTCGGTTTTCAGGATCGCGCTTCATCAGCCCAATGTGGCCGTCGCATTGCACGGAATGCTGGAGGCATTGCTCTGGAAAGGCGTGCTGGATGCGCGTCTGCGGGAGCTGATCATCATGCGAACCGGCTGGGTCACCGGGTCGGTCTATGAATGGACGCAACACTGGAGGATCGCCCGCTTGCTCGATGTGACCGAACGCGACCTGCTCGCGGTGCGAGACTGGCGAAACACCAGCCACTTCGGCGAAGCCGAGCGAGCGGTACTCGCGGCGACAGACGAGACACTGCAGGACGGCACAATCTCGGATGAAACATGGGCTGCGTGTCACCGTGCGTTGCACGGGGACCCGGCCATCCTCGTCGAACTCGTCGCCGCGATCGGCAACTGGCGTTTGTTCTCTGCACTTCTGCGGTCCTTGCAAGTGCCGCTAGAAGACGGCGTCGAGGCATGGCCCCCTGACGGAGTTCGACCCTCCGTTGACTGAACCCCAGTTGTGAATCGCCCTGGAAATGCTGGAGGCTCCTGACCTTGGAAACGAGGATGGAGTCATGCCGAAGGAACAGTCGCCTGGGAAGCCAACGACACGTAGATACAGCTCGGAGGAGAAGGCGGCCGCGGTGCGGATGGCGCGGGCATTGCGGGCGGAGCTGGGCGCCAGCCAAGGCACCGTGCAGAAGGTAGCCCACCAGCTGGGCTACGGCGTGGAGTAAGTGCGCATGTGGGTGCGCCAGGCTGACATCGACGAGGGCCTGTCTCCCGGATGATCGTCGGGTGGCGCGTCGCGTCGAACATGCGCACCACGATGGTGCTCGACGCGATTGAGATGGCCCGCTGGTCACGCGGAACACGTTGCGGGGCTTGAGATGTCACTCTGATGCCGGATCGCAATTCACCTCGGTCCGCTACGGTGAACGCCTCGCCGAGATCGGCGCGGTCCCTCCATCGGATCGGTCGGGGCTACGACAACGCCCTCGCCGAGACGGTGAACGGCTACTACGACCCTGCGAACCTCCTACCAGCACAAACGCGCGTCACTACCCCGATGAATGCCTACGAGCTCCGGAAGTCGGGCCGGACACTGGAGAGGCATCGCCACCCGATACGACAAGTACGCCCTGAGCTACCTCGGCGGAGTCACCCTGGCCGCGATCATCATCTATCACCGCGTCCACAATTAACAGACACGACCTAGGAAGTCTTCGGACGCTGAGGGGAAGGCGGGTGGCCCTTCGACCCGCATCAGCGGGTTGCCGTACGCCTGATGCAGCAACGGCGCACCGCACTTCGTCGTGAAGAGGTCTTCTTATCTCATATGGCCGGCTTGACCACCATCTCTTGTCGACCTATACGTTGCTCCGTAGCTGTTGGCCGCCGTCGGCATCAAAGAGTTCTTTGGTCCAGCGTTCGAGGATCTCCGCGCTGTCCCAATCATCGGGATGGAATCCGGCACGGGTGTAGGAACGGAAGCGCTCAATTGCCGCTCGGCTGAACAGCGGGTTATGACGGAAGGCTCGAAGGCTGCGCACCAACCGAACCGGGTTGTAGGCGGCACGGTCGCCTGCCAGAGATCGGGTGGTCTGGATGAACAACTCCGCGAACAAGAGGGCTGTGGCGAATCGCATTCCCCTCACTCTGGTGCGTTCGCTTCCGCCGATCGCCTGGAATACATCGTAAGCGACGGCCTTGTGCTCGGATTCTTCAACTGCGTGCCAGAGCAGAATCGGCCGCACCTCTGTGTCCCCAATGAGTGCTTGAGCTTCTTCGCTGGTGAGAATGATCTCGGCAAATGTCGCGGTGTAGTGCTCAAGGGCGGCCGTCACAGCAAGGTTCATCTCTGAAGAAAACCGAGGCTCAAGCCGCTTAAGCAACTTCGTGATGTGCCGATCGATCCCCTCGGTCGGATAGCCCATATCCTGGAGCCTCTGGTTGAGCAGGCTATGCTGGTGCCGGTGGGTGGCCTCCTGCGCAATGAAGCCCTTGACCGCCGCCTTCAGGTCAGCGTCGCTGATCTGGTCTCGGTAGTGGCGGACTGACCGGATGAAGAAATCCTCGCCTTCGGGGAACGTGGCCGACAAGGTAGAGACGAAGTGACTCATCACCAAGTCGCCGTCGACGAAGTGCTGGCGTTTGGTCCCAGCAGGCATATCAAAGCGGACACGGCGAGGCTTCGGCACGATTCGCGTGGTGGGCAGTGTGGACGACTCGTCGCTCATGTTGCTCTCCTGTTGTCATGGGTACCTGCAGATTTTGACTTTACGCCTAGTCAGAATTAGATGGCAAGCTACAGGTTGTGCGATCGGCCCGTGTGTATAACGGATTGTCCGCCGAGGAGCGTCAGCGGAACAGGCGTACGAGTCTCATCGAGGCCGCGATGGAATTGATCGGCACGCACGGCGTTGCCGCCGCCACTGTGACTGCCGTCTGCGCTGAGTCCGGTATCACGTCACGCTACTTCTACCAGCATTTCCCCGATAGAGACGCCCTCTTGCGAGCTGTCTACCAGAAGCTCTATGCAACCTTCCAGGAGGTGATAGTCGACGCGATCCCCGATGCCGGCGCCCCACCCGAGGTGCTCGCATATGCGCCGATCCGCGGGCTGGTCAGCATGATCGACAACGACCCTCGGCTGGGTCGGATCCTGTTCGTGGAATCTGCAACCGAGCCGCTGCTCCGCGAGCTACGCAGCAGAATGATAACCGGTTTCACCGACCTCGTATTGCGTGAGGCCAGACTTCACCTCGACATCGCCGACTCCGCAGTGGGCGTTGCCCATTTGGCCTCGACATTGGGCGTGGGCGGGTTATTCGAAGTCTTGCGCCGCTGGCTCGACGGGGAACTGGAGTTCACCACCGATGAACTCGTTCAGCACTGCGCAGGTTTCCTGGGCAGCCTCGGCACTTACGTGCTGCTGCAGAACACGGGCGAGTCGGCCACAACCGCAGAAGCCCAACCTTGAGGAGCTTCTCGCGGCAGCAGCGGCAAGACCTGAACGACACTCAGAGCGCTCGTCGTCGACTACACGACGTTCGGCCATTGCTGCTGGCTGTGACCGGCGGCCGGTGCCGGAGTCGATCGCGGCCGCCAATCTTCGCGAGCCGCGGATGGCGCGGCGGGCGACGACGACAACCGTCACCACTTGCACTAACTAACGTAACGATACCGACAGTATCGCTATCAGTGGAGGCCAGGTGACGGACGGCAGCGCAGATTCCCCAATCCGTGCCGCGCGCCCTCACCGGCGCGCCACCCTCCACCGACCCGGCACACAATCGCGAGTACAGTGCTCGACTGGCTGCGCTAGCCCTTAAGAGTTGACTTGGTCGAGCTTGGCGATTTTGTAGGTCCCGTCGACCGGCGCCATCTGCACCCTCAGGCGGTAGCCCTGCTCCTGGTCGGCCGCCTCGGAGTTGGTCACCTTGACCCGTACTGCA
>NZ_JBAUJB010000005.1:0-2526 GCF_049683355.1 Mycobacterium sp. | reverse complement strand
GCGGGCATCCACAAGCTCACGGCTGGCTCCGGGTACTTGTACCTGGTGCGGCAGGTGGCTGCCCATGACCGCACTCATGGCCCGGAATCGTTGGGCGACTACTACTCCTCGAAGGGTGAGACCCCGGGCCGCTGGGGTGGGCGCGGGCTGGCCGGATTGTCGGCGGGTTCGGAGAACTGGACGCGCACCGACGCCGGGGACCGGCTGTGGTCGGTGGCCGAGGGCTCGGAGGTCACCGAGGATCAGATGAAGGCGCTTTTCGGGCTGGGCGTGCACCCGAACGCCTCAGCGTTGACCAAGCAGCTCATCGCTCAAGGGGCGCGCAAGAACTCGGCGCTGACCGCGACTTCGCTGGGGCGGCCGTTTCGGGTCAATGCCGGGGAAACCGAGTTGCAGCAGCGCCTGGCGCTGGCCTACCGGGACCATAACTTGTCCATCGGTGCGCACTGGAACGCCGCGATTGATGAGTCGGTGCGAGCGCAGATGCGCACCGACATCGCGACCGAGATGTTCGAAGAACAGCACCGCCGCGCCCCCTTGGATGAGCGGGAACTGACCGGGTTCATCGCCCGCGGCACCCGCGACCAAACCACCTCGGTCGCCGGCTACGACATGACCTTCACTCCGGTCAAAAGCGTGTCCGCGCTCTATGCGCTGTGCCCGGAGCCGATCGCCAAGCAGATCGAGGAATGCCACAGCAAGGCCGTCCAGGACGCGTTGGATTTCCTGCAAGACCAGGCCGCCTACACCCGCATCGGCGCCCAGGGCGTGGCCCAGGTCGACACCGAAGGGTTCATCACCGCGGAGTTTTTGCACCGCGACACCCGCGCCTCGGACCCCGGCCTGCACACCCACGTCGCGATCTCCAACAAGGTCCGCGCCCGCGGCACCGACGGCATCGCCCGCTGGTATGCCCTCGATGGTCGGCCGTTGTATGCCTCCACCGTCGCGGCCTCGGAGTTGTACAACTCGCGGCTGGAGGCCTACCTGGGTCAGGTGTTGGGGATGCGGTTCGCCGCTCGCGGTGATGCCCGCGAAGGCAAGCGCGAGGTCCGCGAAGTGGTCGGGGTGAGCCGCGAACTCAACGAACTGTGGTCCTCGCGCCGGGCGGCGATCGACGCCGAGTATGCGGTGTTGGCCAAGAAGTTTCAGGCTGCTCACGGCCGCGAGCCGACCACCCCGGAGTCGATCGCGATGTTCCAGCAGGCCACCTTGGCCACCCGTGACGCCAAGCATGAGCCGCGCTCGCTGGCCGAGCAGCGCCAGGAGTGGCGTGCCCAAGCGGTCGGCCTGTTGGGCAGCGACGAGGCGGTCAACGCGATGATCGCGCGCTCCCTTGCCGGGCGCACCGCGACACCGGCTGAGGTCACCGAAGGGTGGATCAAAGCTCGCGCCCGCCAGGTCATCGCCACCGTGTCTGGCGACCGCGCCACCTGGAACCGCACCCATGTGCTGGCCGAGGCGTTGCGCGTCGTGCGGGTCACCGGGCACGCCGGGATCGACGGGATCGCCGAACTCATCACCGACGCCGCGTTGAGTGCACCGTTGAGCATCCGGCACGCGTCCAGCCCCGATACCGACCTCGGTGAGCCCGCCAGGCTGCGCCGCCGCGACGGGTCCAGCGTGTACCGCCAAGTCGGATCGCAGACCTACACCAGCACCGAAATCCTGGCCGCCGAACGCTCCATCCTGGCCGCCGCCGAGCTGCGCGATGGACGCACCGTGCCCGCCGCCGACGTCGAGATCGAACTACTGGCCCAAGCCGCGAATGGACACGAACTCAATGCCGGCCAAGCCGAACTGGTCCGCGAAATGGCCTGTCGCGGGCAGCGCGTCATGCTCGCGCTGGCCCCCGGTGGGTCGGGAAAAACCACCGCCATGGCCGCGCTCACGCGGTCCTGGGAAGGTGCCGGTGGCACCGTCATCGGGCTGTCGCCGAGCGCCAGTGCGGCGCAGCTGCTGCGCGAGGAAATCGAAGTCGAGGTCGGAGACACCCTCGATAAGTTCAACTGGCTCACCGACAATCCCGACACCTCGCCCGGTGATCCAGCACGCCAGTGGTACGACGCGATCGATGAAAACACGTTGATCATCGTGGACGAGGCCGGCAAGGCCGGCACTTTGGCGTTGGCCTCCATGATCGCTGTCGCGTTGGCCAAGGGCGCCAGCGTGCGCCTTGTCGGTGACGACAAACAGTTGTCTTCGATCAGCGCCGGGGGTGTGCTGCGCGACCTCGCTCACTTGCATGGGGCGATCACCTTGTCTCAAGTGATGCGGTTTGCTTCGGCGGCCGAAGCCCAGGCCGGTCTGGCGTTGCGCGACGGTGACCCGTCCGGGATCGCGTTCTATCTCGATGAGCAGCGCGTGCATGTCGGCACGCAGGCCGCCGCATCAGATATGGCCTTCGAGGCATGGCAATCCGATATCGCCACCGACAAGCACTCGCTGTTGTGGGCGCCCACCCACGATCTGGTGTCCGAACTCAACGACCGCGCCCGACTGCACCGGCTCACCGAACTCGGTGAG
>NZ_JBAUJB010000004.1:0-2734 GCF_049683355.1 Mycobacterium sp. | reverse complement strand
CTGCGGTGGGGCTCGCCGGTCCAGCACCTCTACCGCACCGCTGTCAGCGACTACACCGTAGGGTCAACGACCATCCCCGCTGGTTCGCGGGTGATGCTGCTGTTTGGCGCTGCCAATCGTGACCCGCACAAGTTTACGAACCCAGACGAGTTCGACATCGACCGCAACCCGACCGACCATGTCGGCTTCGGAAGCGGTATCCACTACTGCCTTGGGGCACGGCTCGCACGACTGGAAGCGCGCGTGGTCCTTGAGGAATTGCTGCCCCGAGTCCGTCGAATACGGGTGCTCGATCCGATGAAGTGGCGGGACAACCCGACCCTACGCGGACCAGAACACTTGGTCCTTCAACTGGAGCCCTAACCAACTGCGGCTGCTCCGTTGACGGGTCGACAGTGCCGCGACCCTCGGATGCCCGTCCCGACAGCAGCCTGCGGGCGCTGACACCGCGGGACGGCCTCATCTCCCTCGACATGGGAGGCGTCCGGTGGTCCCGCTGCTTCTCGTCCAGGTGCTGGCGCAGCGCCGTGTACCCTCTTCGGCGACAGCCCAAGACGTGCATCAGATAGACCGTCAATCCCCGCTGCAGGTAAGCAGCATGCATCCAGCGATGGGTCCGCCTCCGGCCGCGACGGCGGCCACCTGGGGCCGTCGAGCGAGCTGTCGCTGACCGGCCTGCCCGCGCAGCTGCAGGCACGCCTCGTGCAACAGCCAATAACCGTGCATCCGGCCCGCCGACAGTTGCCCGCCGAACGTGTTGAGCGGCAGGGATCCATCAAGCGCAATCCGCGTCGCCCCATCGATGAACGGGCCTCCTTCACCGTCGCCGCAGAAACCCAAGGCCTCCAACCACGCGATCGTGAGAAAGGTAAAGCCGTCGTAGAGTTCGGCGACGTCGACATCCGTCGGCATCAAATCGGTGCGCGACCACATTTCGGCGGCCGCTTCGGCCGATGCCATCTTGGGGAAGTCGTCGCGGTGAAACCACCCGCCGGAGCCGTAGGCCCCGCCGATCGCCTCAACACCGACCGCGGGGTTCGGGCAGTCCCCGGTGTAGTCGGTATGCGAGACCACCAACGCGATCGAGCCATCCACGGGAACGTCGCAGTCGAGTAGTCCGAACGGTGTTGAGATCGGCCGCGCCGACATGTAGTCGTCCATGGTGATCGGATCCTGGTATACCGCTAGTGGGTTGAGGGCGGCGTTGCGTCTGTTGTTGATTGCCAGCCAACCCAGCTGCTCTTTGGTAGTTCCGTAGAGTTCCATGTGTCGCCGGCAGTGCAAGGCCAGCCAGTTCGCCGCCGAGTAGGCGTGGGCGGCCAGCAGTTCGTCGATGTCCTCGAACGGGGCGATTTTGCGTCGCGTCCCGGGGATGTGCGGCTCGATCGGCGGGGATGCCAGCCGGTTGAGTGCGGAGGTGGCGGGTGCGTCGGTCACCGACCCGCCCAGCATCAGCACGGTTCGATATACCAGCACGTGTCGAGCTCGTCGCTCGGCAACGGCGCGAAAGGCCGACATCACCGGCGCCAGCACCCCTCCGGTGTCGAAGCCGAGCGACTCATCGTTCGCCTGGCTGCCAAGCAGCTCAACCACCTCGGGCAGCGGCGTGTCGCCGAAGGAAGCGATGCCGTCGATGTCGTCGGCGGTCAGTCCGGCGTCGGCGATGGCGGCGTGAGCCGCCTCCAACGTCAGTTCGGCACCGGGGATGCCGATGCGACGGCCGATGCGGGAAATGCCCACGCCGCTGATGATCGCGTCCTTCTCGAAGTAACTCATCAGGCCACCGTCCGTTCCATCGGCCGTGGTGGCCGAAAATCTTATTGTTTGTAATAGCAGGTTTTTGGACTGTACGTTGCTTGTCATGCCCGACGACGCGCCACCCACCGCTCCGGCCCGCATATTTCCCACCCTGACTTACAACCGACAGTTCTGGACTGGCGGGGCCAATGGCCGCCTCATGATCGCCCGGTGCGGCGCTTGTGTCCACGGTCGCGTAATTCCTCAGGGGTAGTCGTCACGTAATTCCCCATGGTGGGACGCTGCTGGAGTGAGGGTAGCGGGGCTCTGGCGATGAGATGTCAGGTTGCGCTTGCCCCGGGTCGTTTCCGGGGCCGGTAGGACGGTCCGTCCATGAGGACTTGGTGGCTGGTGTTGATCAGGCGGTCGAGCAGCGATTCGGCGACGACGGGGTTCGGGAACAGGGGGTACCAATCCTTGGGGGCGCGGTTGCTCGTCAAGATCAGCGGCTTGGCGGCGATCGCACGATCGGAGACCAAATCGTAGAGGTCGTCGCTTTGGGTGGGGGTGTGCTCACGCATCGCAAAGTCGTCGATGACCAGGACCAGCGGGCGGGTGTACTCGCGCATGCGTTGACCGATGGTCCGATCGGCTGCCCGCCGGCGAGGTCGGCGAGCATGCGGGAGCATTTCACGAGGCGGATGTCTCCGCCGCGGCGGGCCACTTGATGACCAAGTGCTTGTGCGACACGGGTTTTCCCGACGCCGACAGCGCAGGCGACAGACTGCAACAGCTTCGCGCGGTGCTGTCGTGCGAGATCACGGTAACCGATTGCGTGCACCCGTTGTACAGGGAACGGTTGCAGGCGTCGGCATTTCGTCGACGACAGGGCGTGCTGAGGCTGGTGGTGGTGCTGCCGGACGGCACGCCGGGCATGGTGGCGGCCGACTCAACGGATGTGTTTGGTAGCGGTGACGCCGCTGTGACGCAGTTGGCG
>NZ_JBAUJB010000003.1:0-6548 GCF_049683355.1 Mycobacterium sp. | reverse complement strand
TTAGGGAATCTTCCCGGCGAGATGGCTGACACCGACTTGGGTACTATCGCTGCGACAAGCCGATCGACGAGACGAGATTCATGACGCAGCGATACGACCTGGTTATCGCCGGTGGAGGGCCTTCGGGTTCGGCCGCCGCGTGGCAGGCCGCGCAGACCGGCGCGAAAGTCGTGGTCCTGGACAAGGCGCAGTTCCCCCGCGACAAGCCCTGTGGGGACGGCCTGACCGCCCGCGCGGTCAGCTACCTGCAGAAGATGGGGCTGGCCGATGAGGTGGCCACCTTCCACCGGGTGAACCGGGTCACGGTCTTCAGCCCGAGCGAGTGGGAACTGTCGTTCCCGAAGCGCCCGGGCATGCCCGACCACGGCCACACCGTCAGCCGCACCCACCTGGACACGGTGCTGCTCAAGCACGCCGAGTCGGCCGGTGCCGAGGTACGCCAGGGCGCCGAGGTCACCGGACCGGAGATGGACGCCGGCGGCCGGGTGATCGGTGTGACGCTCAAGGGTGGAGAGAAGGTCTACGGCGATGCGGTGATCGCCGCCGACGGTGCCTACTCCCCGATCAAGCGCGCGCTCAAGATCGACTCCGAATACAACGGCTACCAGGCGATCGCGATCCGCTCGGAGATGCACGCCAACCGGCCGGACTCCGACTCGCTCGACATCTACCTGAAGCTGGTGTTCGAAGGCGATCAGCTGCCCGGGTACGGCTGGGTGTTCCCGATGGGCGACGGCGTCTTCAACATCGGCCTCGGCTACGTCAACAGCTACAAGAACTGGCAGTCGATCAACGCCACCCAATTCCTCGGCGAGTTCCTGCGTACCCTCCCGCGCGACTGGGAGCTCCCGCCGATCGAGGAACTCAAGAAGAACAAGAGCGTGCGCGCCTGGCGGCTACCGATGGGATTCACCGCGTGGCCGCCGTGGCGGCCGGGTGTGCTGTTCACCGGTGACTCGCTGGGCGCAGGCAAGCCGGCCTCCGGCGCCGGCATCTCGAAGGCGCTCGAGTCGGGGCTGGCCGCCGGAGAGTGTGCGGTCGCCGCGCTGCAGAACGGCGGGCCCGACGACTTCACCAACTACGCGCAGCGGATGGAAGCGGCGTGGGGTCGGGAGTACAAACGCGGCCGCTACATGCACAAGCTGATCGGACAGCCCAAGCTCGCCAACGTCGGCGTGAGGCTGATCGACAACGCCGCGTTCCGGGACCGGATGCTCAAGGCGCTGTACAAGAAGGCCCAGGGCCCGCAACACAAGGTGAAGTAGGCCGGCGTCCAACCCGATGATGGTGTCGCAGCCTGACGGCGCCCGACTGGGCGTCGAGGCGGCACGACGGCTGAGCGTGCTCGGCTCGGTGGACCTCGCTCCCGGTCTCAGCGCCGCCGAGATCACCCAGGTGCAGGCCGAGTTCGACTTCGAGTTCGCCGACGACCATCGCGCCTTTCTGTCGGCCGGGCTCCCTGTCGGGGATTCGTGGCCGGACTGGCGGTCGGGACCGCGCCGAACCCTGGGTGCGGTGCTTCAACTGCCTGTCGACGGCGTGCTGTTCGACGTGGAGTGGAACGAATTCTGGCACCACACTGGGGACGACCGCCGGCCCGGATGAAAGACGCGCTGCGGACGGCACGCTATCGGCTGGCCCGGGTCCCCCGGATGGCCCCGGTGTTCGGTCACCGTTTCCTGCCGGCGGGACACGACTCCTTCGGCCATCCGGTGTTGTCGATCTATCGCACCGAGATCCTCAGCTGCGGCGACGATCTCGTGCACTTTGTCGACAACGAGTTCGGCCCGGGCCCGCACCGCCCCGGCACCGCGCACCCCACGGCGGAGTTCTGGTCCGATCTGACGCAGTGAGATGCCGGACATGTCGTAGGTTCGGATTACCCTCACCGGCATGGAACAGCGGATCAGCCTCATCACGCTCGGTGTCGACGATCTCGACCGGGCCGGCCGCTTCTACGAGGAGGGGCTGGGGTGGGTGCCCAAGCAGGCGCCCGAGGGGGTCGTCTTCTACCAGCTGCCGGGCATCGCTCTGGCGTTGTTCGGCCGCGGTGAGCTCGCCGAGGACTGCCGGCACCCGGTCGACGGCCGGTTCAGCGGCATCACCATCGCCATCAACCAGCGCTCCGAAGCCGACGTCGACGCGGTGCTCGGTCAGGCCGCGGCGGCGGGCGCGACCATCCTCAAGCCCGCCGAAAAGGTGTTCTGGGGCGGCTATTCGGGCTACTTCGCCGATCCCGACGGCCATGTATGGGAGGTCGCACTCAACCCCGAGTGGACGATCAACGACGATGGGACGCTGACGATCTAACGCGTCCTTTCGCCGAATGTGCCGTCTGATACGTGCATGGCGGCGAGTAGCGTATGACACCGCACAACCGGGCGCCCGTCAGCGTCGTCCGCGCCCGGCCCGGCCCGGTTTGCGCGCGACCTTGCCCGCGGCAGCGCGGGCGGCCTGCTTCGCGAGGGCCTTCTCCCGTGCGGTGCGTTTTGGTGCCGGCTGGGTCTGAGTCCGCGATGAACCGGGTCTGCGCCCCCGCACGATCCCGATGAACTCCTCGACCAGCGGTGACTGCGGCCCTTCCGGGACGACGAGTGCCACCGGACAGGTAGGCGCGTCGGTGATCGGGCGATACGTGAGGTCTTTGCGGTGGTACAGCCGCGCCAGCGACTGTGGGACGACGAGCGCGCCAACTCCTGCAGCGACGAGTGCTGTTGCGTCCTCGGTGGTCTCGGGTCGGTGATCGACCGGGGTACCGGGCGCGCCCTCCCAGGCGACGACGTCGTCGAGTGGCAGCAGTACCGGCTCGCCGTCGAGGTCTGCGGCGGTGATCTCGTCGACCGCACTGAGAAGGTGATCGGCCGGCACCACGGCGACCGTCGTCTCCTCGTAGAGGGGGATGACGGCCAGCCCTGACGTGTCCGGCTGCGGCCGCAGCACCGCCACGTCGACGGTGCCTGCGCGCACTTCGGCGACCGCGTCCGCGGCGGCGACCACGCGCAACTCGAGGGGGGCCTCCGGGTGACGCTCCGCCCAGGTCCGGGCCCACTTCGCGGGCGTCCCGCCGGGCACGTAACCGAGGGTGAGCGAGGGCCGGGTCACCGCCTCAGGCTACCGCTGGGCGCCATCGATAGGCTGGGGTCATGAGCAGGCCGAACGCGCAGTCCATGAAACCGGCCACGGCGGCGAAGAAGCTGGACGTGTACTTGCCCGCGACGCCGGCCGAGTTCCAGGAGAACGCCATCACCCGCACCGCTCTGGCCGCCCTGCAGGCAGACCCGCCGCAATGGCTCAAGGACCTCCGCAAGCACGGTCCGCACCCGAAGAACCTCGTGGCGGCCAAGCTGGGCATCTCGATCGCCGCACTCGGGCGCAACGACGTCGAGACTGCGCTGACCACTGAGCAGATCGCCGCGCTGCTCGAGGAGATGCCGGAGTGGCTGGTCACAGAACGTGAGAGCTACCAGGCTGTGCTTCGTGAGGAGCGACGCTTGAAGGCAGCACGTGCGGACCAGGCTCGCGAGAGCTGACCGCAGCCGCGATCGTGCAATTTCGTACGCAACTCGCCGCACCGAGCGTATGAATCCGCACGCTCGACGTCAGAGCCTCACAGCATGCAGCTGACGCAACCCTCCACCTCAGTGCCCTCCAAGGCCATCTGGCGCAGCCGGATGTAGTAGAGCGTCTTGATGCCCTTGCGCCAGGCGTAGATCTGCGCCTTGTTGACGTCGCGGGTGGTGGCGGTGTCCTTGAAGAACAGCGTCAGGCTCAGCCCCTGGTCCACGTGCTGGGTGGCCGCGGCGTAGGTGTCGATGATCTTCTCGTAGCCGATCTCATACGCGTCCTGGTAGTACTCCAGGTTGTCGTTGGTCAGATACGGCGCCGGATAGTAGGCCCGCCCGATCTTGCCTTCCTTGCGGATCTCGATCTTGCTGGCCACCGGGTGGATCGAACTCGTCGAGTGGTTGATGTAGCTGATCGACCCGGTCGGCGGCACCGCCTGCAGGTTCTGGTTGTAGATGCCGTGCGCCTGCACCGACTCCTTGAGCCGCTTCCAATCCTCCTGCGTCGGAATGCGAATCCCGGCGTCGGCGAACAACTCCCGCACCTGCGCGGTGGCCGGCTCCCACACCTGGTCGGTGTACTTGTCGAAGAACTCCCCGGAGGCGTACTTCGAACGCTCGAAGCCACCGAACGCCGTACCCCGCTCGATCGCGATGCGGTTGCTCGCCCGCAGCGCGTGGTAGAGCACGGTGTAGAAGTACATGTTCGTGAAGTCCACGCCCTCTTCGGAGCCGTAGTGGATCCGCTCGCGGGCCAGATATCCGTGCAGGTTCATCTGCCCCAGGCCGATGGCGTGGGACTCGTTGTTGCCCTGTTCGATCGACGGCACCGAGGTGATCGAGGTCTGATCGCTCACCGCGGTCAACCCGCGGATCGCCACCTCGATGGTCTGGGCGAAGTCCGGCGAGTCCATGGCCTTGGCGATGTTGAGCGAGCCGAGGTTGCACGAGATGTCCTTGCCCACCTTGGAATAGGACAGATCGTCGTTGAACTCCGACGGGGTGGACACCTGCAGGATCTCCGAGCACAGGTTGGAGTGGGTGATCTTGCCCTCGATCGGATTGGCGCGATTCACCGTGTCCTCGTACATGATGTATGGGTAGCCCGACTCGAACTGCAGCTCGGCCAGCGTCTGGAAGAACTCCCGCGCCTTGATCTTGGTCTTGCGGATCCGGGCGTCGTCGACCATCTCGTAGTACTTCTCGGTGACCGAGACGTCGGCGAACGGCACGCCGTAGACACGCTCGACGTCGTACGGCGAGAACAGGTACATGTCCTCGTTCTTCTTGGCCAGCTCGAACGTGATGTCGGGGATCACCACACCCAGCGAGAGCGTCTTGATCCGGATCTTCTCGTCGGCGTTCTCCCGCTTGGTGTCCAGGAAGCGGTAGATGTCGGGGTGGTGAGCGTGCAGGTACACCGCGCCGGCACCCTGGCGCGCGCCGAGCTGGTTGGCGTAGGAGAACGAATCCTCGAGCAGCTTCATGATCGGGATGACGCCCGAGCTCTGGTTCTCGATGTTCTTGATCGGCGCGCCGTGCTCACGGATGTTGGTGAGCAGCAACGCGACTCCGCCACCACGCTTGGACAGCTGCAGCGCCGAGTTGATCGAGCGCCCGATGGACTCCATGTTGTCCTCGATGCGCAGCAGGAAGCACGACACGGGCTCGCCGCGCTGTTTCTTGCCGGAGTTGAGGAACGTCGGGGTGGCGGGCTGGAACCGGCCGTCGATGATCTCGTCGACCAGCTTCTCGGCGAGCACGGTGTCACCGGCGGCCAGCGTGAGGGCCACCATGACCACCCGGTCTTCGAAGCGCTCGAGGTAGCGCTTGCCGTCGAACGTCTTGAGCGTGTAGCTGGTGTAGTACTTGAACGCACCCAGGAACGTCGGGAACCGGAACTTCTTGGCGTACGCGCGGTCCAGCAACGTCTTGACGAAGTTTCGTGAGTACTGGTCGAGGACCTCGCGCTCGTAGTAGTTCTTCTGGACCAGGTAGTCGAGCTTCTCGTCCTGATTGTGGAAGAACACCGTGTTCTGGTTGACGTGCTGCAGGAAGTACTGGTTGGCGGCTTCCCGGTCCTTGTCGAACTGAATCTTGCCGTCGGCGTCGTACAGATTCAGCATCGCGTTCAGCGCGTGGTAGTCGAGTTCGTCCGCGCCCGAATTAGCGCGAACGTGAACTTCGCTGGCTACAGGTTCTGCAGCTGTGACGGTTGGGGGCACGTCTGGTCCTTCCAGAAGTCAGAGAGGCCCGCGCGGACGGCGAAGACGTCGTCCGTGGTGCCCATCAATTCGAAACGGTAGAGAAACGGCACGCCGCACTTGCGAGAGACGACGACGCCCGCGTAGCCGAACTCGGCGCCGAAGTTGGTGTTGCCCGCGGCGATGACACCGCGCAGCAGGCCACGGTTGTGCTCGTTGTTGAGGAACGCGATCACCTGCTTGGGGACGTATCCCCCGGCGTCGGGATCGGGGCCGTTGGCGTGACCACCGCCGTAGGTGGGCAGCACCAGCACGTAGGGCTCATCAACCTCGATGCGCCCGCGCAGCGGAATGCGGATGGCAGGGATCTCCAGCTTCTCGACGAACCGGTGAGTGTTCTCCGAGACGCTGGAGAAGTAGACGAGGTTGCCGTTCGCCATCTCGCGGCGCCCTCCTTCCTGCCCTTCGATTACCGGTTATGCCGTGGCTGCGACGGCGGCACCGGCCAGCGCCTTGATCCGATCGGGCCGGAAGCCGGACCAGTGGTCGTTGCCGGCGACCACGACGGGTGCCTGTAGGTAACCGAGCGCCATGACGTAGTCACGCGCGTCGTTGTCGACCGAGATGTCGACGACGTCATATGCGACCCCCTGCTTGTCCAACGCCTTGTAGGTGGCGTTGCACTGGACGCAAGCGGGCTTGGTGTACACGGTGACAGTCATTCGGCGGGCTCCCTCAGCGAAATTTTTGTTCGGCGATCGGTGGTTCTCGGTGACGACTT
>NZ_JBAUJB010000002.1:0-10751 GCF_049683355.1 Mycobacterium sp. | reverse complement strand
GGGCATCACCGAGACCCGCTTGCCGTCGCCGACGTAGGTGGTCCATTCCGTGGCGGCACCGATCGAATCGTCGGCGTCGACCAACCCGTTGAAGTTCACGTACCCGGCGTAGCGCCGGGTCACCGGGCCGCCCAGCACGTATTCGCGGGTGATCGAACTGGCGCCGTCGGCGCCGATGACGAAGTCCGCCGACACCGTGCTGCCGTCGGCGAAGGTCGCTGTTGCGGCGTCCGGATCGTCGTGCACGCTGACCATCCGCTGGCCGAAGTTGATCTCGTCGAGCCCGTAGGCCTGCATCAGCATCGACTGCAATTCGGCGCGGGCGATGGGGTAGGGGCGTTGGCCGACCTCGTCGATCAGGGGTTGCATCGAGAACCGGCACATGGTCTGGCCGGTGTGGCCGTCGAGGTAGCTCATCGTCTCGACGATTCCACCGAGTTCGGCGGTCTGGCTCTCCAGGCCGAGGTAGTTCAGGCATTTGACGCCGTTGGACCACACCGAGATCGCGGCACCGACGGGCTTGTTCTCGGTCACCCGCTCGTAGACCCGGGTGTCGATTCCGATCTGCCGCAGGGCGAGTGCCGCGCTCATGCCGCCCATTCCGGCCCCGATGATGACTGCTTTCACGACTCGACCACCCTCTCAGCTTCCTCGGTAGGTGGAGTATGCGAACGGCGACAACAACAGCGGGACGTGGTGGTGCTCGGCGGTGTCGGTGATCTCGAAGGCGATCACGACCTCCGGGTAGAACGCGGTGACATCGTTTGCGGCGAAGTAACTCCCGGTGTCGAAATGCAGCCGGTACCGGCCCGGGGCGAGTGCGTCGGCGAGTGTCTTGACCCGGCCGTCGTCGTCGGTCTGTGCGGCTGCCAGGGCCGCGCCGGTGGCGTCCGTCAGCGTCACGGCGACCCCGACGGCCGGCGTGCCGGTCACGGCGTCGAGAACATGAGTGCTCAGCGTGTTCACGGTGTCTCCTTGGACAGCAGCCGCGACAGCCTCAGCCGGTTGATCTTGGCCAACTCCGATCGCATCACTCGGCGCTCGGTCTCGGGGTCGTTGTCGATGCGCTCGGTGAGAATATCCAGCAGTTCTTCGGCTGTGCGGCCGCTGGCACACACCAGGTAGACGTAACCGAACTTGTCCTCGTAGCAATGGTTCTTCTCGGCAAGCTCGGCCTTGACCTCGGAGTCGGCGTCGGACACCTGTGCCTGCTCGAGCGCCGAGGAGGGGCTGTGGGCCGCCGATACCGAGGCTCCGATGCGCGGGTGGCCGTCGAGTGCGGCGTCGACCTCCGCGTCGGGCAACTCCGCCAGTACCCGGTCGGCGCGGTCGAGCAGCGCGTCGGCATCGCGGAACGGTCCCCCCGCCAGCACTCGGCGCGCCCAGATGGGCGACGAGCACACGTCGAACAGCAGGTGCATCCGTTGACGTTCGGACAGGCTGTTGAAGCCTTCGATGCCGAGTAGTCCGGTTGTCGCCATCTACAGGAGTTCGTCGAGTCGGCTGAACCGCGCTGCGGCAATCGGATTCGCGTCGGCGACCAGGTCGCTGAACCGGTAGTTGGCGATCTTGGCGACTTCGATGAGCGCGAAGGCCCTCTCCGCAGCGGGTGAATTGTCCATCCGCGACCATCCGTTCTTGAGCACCCGGTCGAAGTGCTCGGTCTCGCGGGCACAGATCACCAACGGGAAGCCGAAGTGTTCATGGTAGTGGTTGGCCAACTTCACCACGTCATTGTGATCGTCCTCGTCGAGATTGGACAGCGCGGTGTGGTCTACGGCCAGCGCATGGCCGGTCTCGTCCTCGGCGCCGAGATCGTGGAAGGCGTTGAGCAGTTTCAATTGCTGTTCCGAGGTGCCGGTCAGCACTGCTTCTTGGAACGCTTCCCGCAAGTGTTTGGTGGTGGCGAACGGCCGTTGTTCGTAAGCCCGTTCGACAGCCCAAGGCACGTCTTGCACAACGTGGCCGAACACCTCGTTGAAGCGCTCCCGGGGCATCGAGTTGACCTCGTTGAGGGTGATCGACCCGCCGCCGGCCACCCGGGGCCCGCGCGAGCCGGTGTGGAAGAACACGATGTTCAGCAGGATCGCGCTGACCGCGCCGATGCTGATGCCGCTGCCGAAGATCAGGTCGAGTCCGGTCGGCATGGCCTGCGCGATGTCGGGATAGGCGGTGACCCACAGCGCGAGCGCCAGGCTGGTGGTGACGATGATCAGGTTGCGGTGGTCGGTGAAGTCGACCTTGCCGAGCGTCTGGATTCCGACGACGGCCACAGTGGCGAACAGCGTCAGCGCCGCACCGCCGAGCACCGGGTTGGGGATCGACGCCACGACGGCAGCCACCTTGGGCAGGAAGCCGAGCAGGATCATGAACACGCCGGCCGCGGCAACCACCCAACGACTCTTGATGCCGGTGAGGCGCACCAGGCCGACGTTCTCGGAGAACGCCGTGTAGGGGAACGAGTTGAAGATGCCGCCGATGGTGGTGGCCACCCCGTCAGCGCGCAGCACGTTGCCGATGTCGTCGGCTTTGATGCGCTTGCCGACGATCTCGCCGGTGGCGATCGTCGACCCGGTCGACTCCACGGCGATGATCAGCATGACGATGATCATGGTCAGGCACGCGACGAAGTCGAACTTGGGCATCCCGAACACGAACGGGGGAGTGAACCCCAGCGCGGAGGCCTGGCCCACCCGGTCGAAGTGCATGTCACCGAACGCGTAGGCGACCGCACAACCGATCACCAGACCGAGCAGCACGGCGATGGTGGCCAGGAAGCCGCGGAACAACCGCTGGATCGCCACGATGATCACGATGGTGCCCAAGGCGTAGAGAAACCACCGGATGTTGGTCGGATCCGGTTCATGGGTCGCCGGGTTGGTGACGGCGTCCATGGCGCCGACGGGCACCAGGGCCAGACCGATGACAGTGATCAGCGTGCCGGTGACCACCGGCGGGAAGAAGCGCAGCAGCTTGATGAAGATCGGCGCGATCGCGAATGTGAAGATGCCGGCCACGATCACCGCGCCGTAGACGTAGACCATGCTCGCCGAGCCGCCGCCCTTGGCCAGGCTGATGGCGATGATCGGCGCCACCCCGGCAAAGGTCACGCCCTGCAGAAGCGGCAGCCGCACGCCGATCTTCCAGAACCCGACGGCCTGGATGATCGAGGCGATCCCGCAGGTGAACAGGTCGGCGGTGATGAGCATGACGAGTTCTTCATCGGTCAGCCCGACAGCGCCGGCGATGATGATCGGCACCAGCACCGCGCCGGCGTAGAAGGCCACGACGTGCTGGAAACCGTATGTCGCGAGCTGTGGGATGGGCAGCACCTCGTCGACCGGGTGCACACGCCTGGCCTGCCTGGTGTTGATGGGAGCCGCCATCGACCAAGGATCCGGCAGTTGGCGGCTCTTCGCATGTCGAGCGGTTCGCACACCGCTGCTTCTGCGTGCCACAATGGCCGGGTGCGCGCGGTGCTCTGGGACATGGACGGCACGCTCGTCGACTCCGAGAAGTTGTGGGACGTGTCACTTTCCACGCTCTACGCGTCCTTCGGCGGGGTGATGAGCCGCGAGACCAGGACAGCGCTGGTCGGGGCTTCTGCCGAAGAGACGATGGTGACCGTCTACGCGGAACTGGACCTGGAGCCGGATCCCGACGCGATGGCGGAGTCCATCCGCTGGCTGCACGACCACACCGCAGGACTGTTCGACAACGGGTTGCCGTGGTGTGACGGAGCCCGCGAGATGCTGGAAGCGCTTGCGGCCGAACGCACTCCGATGGCTCTGGTGACGAACACCCAAAGGGAGCTTGCCGAGCGGGCCCTCAACAGCATTGGCCGTCATTACTTCTCGGTATCGGTGTGCGGTGACGAGGTTCCGAACGGAAAGCCCGCGCCGGATCCCTACCTGCGTGCCGCCGAACTCCTCGGTGTCGAGCCGTCGGACTGCCTGGCGGTGGAGGACTCGGTGACCGGCACTGCGGCCGCGGAAGAGGCCGGATGCGCGGTGCTCGTAGTGCCCAACGACGTCCCGGTGCCGGGCGGGCGGCGCCGCAGACAGGTCGGCTCGCTGGCCGAGCTCGCCACCGCCGACCTCCGCAGGATTCACGCCGAAATCGACCGGCAGTGGCCGGGGCGCACCGCCTGACGGCGGCGATCGCGAAGTCCGCCCCTACAGGGGTGCATTGTGCGATCGTATCTGTGATCTATCTCTCATACCTCGGTGTGGAAGGGACGTGTCATGGGTGGCGGAGTGGGGGGCGGGCTTCCCGTCGACAACGAATTCAGTTCCGGACGCAGCGCCGCCCGGGTGGCGTCGGTGGCCGCGCTCGGCGGCTTGCTGTTCGGCTTCGACAGCGCCGTGATCAACGGCGCCGTCGGTGCGCTGCAGGAGGAGTTCGGGATCGATGACGCGACGCTGGGGTTCGCGGTGGCCTCGGCGCTGCTCGGTGCCGCTGTCGGGGCGTTGACCGCGGGTCGGCTCGCCGACGCGATGGGCCGGTTGTGGGTGATGAAGATCGCCGCCGCGCTGTTCCTGATCAGCGCGATCGTGACCGGTATCGGAACCGACATCTGGGTGATCGTGGTGTTCCGCATCGTCGGCGGTGTCGCCGTCGGCATCGCCTCGGTGATCGCCCCCGCCTACATCGCGGAGACGTCTCCCGAGAGAATCCGCGGCCGGCTCGGCTCGTTGCAGCAGCTGGCCATCGTGTCCGGCATCTTCGTGGCGCTGGCCGTTGCCTGGGCGCTCGCCGAGATCGCCGGTGGCTCCAATCAGGAGCTGTGGCTCGGTATGCAGGCGTGGCGCTGGATGTTCCTGGCTGAGATCATCCCGGCGCTGGCTTACGGCCTGCTGGCCTTCACGATTCCCGAGTCGCCGCGCTATCTTGTTGCCACGCACCGGATCCCGGAGGCCCGCCGGGTCCTGACCAGGTTGCTGGGTGAGAAGAACCTCGAGATCACCATCAGCCGCATCCAGGACTCACTGCGGTCCGAGGATCCGCCGTCGTGGCGGGATCTGTCCCGGCCGCTGCGCCAGGGTGCGACGTCGTCGACCCCGGTCGTCTTCATCAGGCGGTACCTGTGGTGGCTGCTGTCGCTGTTGGTGGTGCTCGCCGTGGCGGCGTTCGGCGTCGGCGCCTGGCCCCTGGCGGCGGTGTTCCTCGCGATGGTCATCGGGGTGGCGCTGATCGGCGGCCTCTGGGGCATCGTCTGGGTCGGCCTGGGCCTGTCGATCTTCCAGCAGTTCGTCGGTATCAACGTGATCTTCTACTACTCGAACGTGCTCTGGCAGGCGGTCGGGTTCGACGAGAGCTCGTCCTTCACCATCACTGTCATCACCTCGGTGACCAACATCGCGACCACCCTGGTCGCGATCGCGTTGATCGACAAGGTCGGTCGCAAGCCACTGTTGCTGGTCGGCTCGACCGGCATGGCCCTCACGTTGGGGACCATGGCGGTGATCTTCGGCACCGCACCGCAGGTCGACGGCCAACCACAGCTCGGCGACATCGCCGGGCCGGTCGCGCTGGTGGCCGCGAACCTGTTCGTCGTCGCGTTCGGGATGTCGTGGGGGCCGGTGGTCTGGGTGCTGCTCGGCGAGATGTTCCCCAACCGCATCCGCGCCGCGGCACTGGGGCTGGCCGCGGCCGGCCAGTGGACGGCGAACTGGCTGATCACCGTCACCTTCCCGGGCCTGCGGGACTTCCTGGGACTGGCGTACGGGTTCTACGCCCTGTGTGCGGTGTTGTCGTTGGTGTTCGTCTGGCAGTTCGTGGGGGAGACGAAGGGCAAGGCTCTCGAGGACATGCACAGCGACGCCCGGCACCACGAGCCCACCCAGACCTGAGCGATCGCTGACCGGCTGTTCGCGGACTAGACGAGCGGCATGAAAGAATCGCTGCCCGTGAAGACCTTCGATGCGCTGTTCGCCGAACTGACCGACCGGGCGCGCACCCGCCCCGCCGGCAGCGGCACCGTCGCAGCGCTCGACAAGGGTGTGCACGGCATCGGCAAGAAGATCCTCGAAGAGGCCGGTGAGGTGTGGCTGGCCGCCGAGCACGAGGGCGATGAGGCGCTCGCCGAGGAG
The DNA here is from genome assembly GCF_049683355.1 of Mycobacterium sp. Lineage (GTDB taxonomy): Bacteria > Actinomycetota > Actinomycetes > Mycobacteriales > Mycobacteriaceae > Mycobacterium. The sequence continues at coordinate 4,659 of NZ_JBAUJB010000002.1, read as the reverse complement.
ATCAGCCAGCTGCTGTACTGGACGCAGGTGTTGATGGTGTCGCGGGGCCTGACGCTCGACGACGTCTACCGGAAGTTGTGAGCATGCTCAGAGTGGCGGTACCCAACAAGGGCACGCTCAGCGAGCCGGCCGCCGAGATCCTGTCCGAGGCAGGGTATCGGCGTCGCACCGACACCAAGGACCTGACCGTCGTCGACCCGGCGAACCAGGTCGAGTTCTTCTTCCTGCGGCCCAAGGACATTGCGATCTACGTCGGTTCCGGTCAGCTGGACCTCGGCATCACCGGCCGCGATCTCGCCCAGGAATCCGTGGCGCCGGTGCGCGAGCGGCTGGCGCTCGGCTTCGGTTCGTCGACGTTCCGGTACGCGGCCCCCAGAGGACGGTCCTGGCGGGTCGAGGATCTCGAGGGCAAACGGATCGCCACCGCGTTCCCCAACCTGGTACGAAAAGACCTGACCGCCCGGGGGATCGAGGCGACGGTGATCCGCCTCGACGGCGCCGTGGAGATCTCGGTGCAGCTCGGCGTCGCCGATGCGATCGCCGACGTGGTCGGTTCCGGTCGCACCCTTGGCCTGCACGACCTGGCGGCATTCGGGGAGTCGCTGTGTGATTCCGAGGCGGTGCTGATTGAGCGAGACGATTCGGACGGGCCGGGCGGATCCGGTGGCAACGGCGAAAAGGCCGCCGCCCGCGATCAATTGGCCAAGCGCGTCCAGGGTGTGGTGTTCGGCCAGCAGTATCTGATGCTGGACTACGACTGCCCCCGCACTCTGCTGGAGCGAGCCACCGCGGTCACGCCAGGGCTGGAGTCCCCGACGATCGCTCCGCTGGCCGACCCGGCCTGGGTCGCGGTGCGGGCGTTGGTTCCCCGGCGGGATGTCAACGCGATCATGGATGAGATCGCCGCGATCGGCGCCAAGGCGATCCTGGCCTCCGACATCAGGTTCTGCCGCTTCTGATCTTGACGCGTGGCGCGGTCGCCCGTGTTAGCGTCCGGAGGTCCGTCCACCGCCCGGAGGTCCGATGACACAAGCCCTCGTCATACTGCTGGCGCTGTCGATCGGTGTGATCGCGGGGTTACGCGCCATGACGGCTCCGGCCGTGGTCGCCTGGGGCGCGATGCTCGGCTGGATCGACGTCGCCGACAAGTGGTCGGAGTGGATGGCACATCCGATCACCGTGACGGTGCTGACCATCTTCCTGGCAGCTGAGCTGGTCACCGATCAGCTGCCGAAGACACCGAGCCGCAGGTCTCCGGTGCAGTTCGTCAGCCGGCTGATCACCGGGGCGTTCGCCGGCGCGGTGATCGGCAGCGCCTTCTTCCACACCTTCAGCGCGACCGGCGCGGGCGTGATCGGCGCCGTGCTCGGCACTCTCGGCGGTGCCGCGCTGCGCGGTCGGGTGGCCTCCGCCAACAACGGAAACGACCGCCCCGGCGCGTTCGGTGAGGACGCCCTCGCCGTCGGTGGGGGCTTCTTGGTCGCGTTCCTCGTCAGCCTTGTCTAGGACGTGAGATGACAGAGAAGTTCGACGCGATCATCGTCGGCGCCGGCCAGGCGGGTCCGCCGCTGGCAGGCCGGCTCACCGCCTCAGGCCAGACCGTGGCGGTGATCGAACGCAAGCTCGTCGGCGGGACGTGCGTGAACTCCGGCTGCATCCCCACCAAGACCCTGGTGGCCAGCGCGCACGCGGCACACCTGGCCCGGCGTGGCGGCGAGTTCGGAGTGAACACCGGCCCCGTCACCGTCGACATGGCCAAGGTCAAGGCGCGCAAGGACCGCATCAGCAACGGCGACCGGGAGGGCATCGAGTCCTGGCTGGAGGGGATGAAGGGCGCCACGCTGATCCGCGGCCACGCGCGCTTCGAGAGCCCGCACACGATCCGGGTCGACGACCGGCTCCTCGAGGCCGACCGGATCTTCCTCAATGTCGGTGGCCGCGCTGTGGCACCGGACATGCCCGGGCTGGCTGACATCGATTACCTCACCAACGTCGGGATCCTCGAACTCGACACGGTGCCTGAGCATCTGGTGGTCATCGGCGGCAGCTACATCGCGCTGGAGTTCGCCCAGATGTACCGGCGGTTCGGAGCCCGGGTGACCGTCGTCGAGCGGGGCCCCCGGCTGACCGCGCGCGAGGACGAGGACGTCTCCGCGGCCATCAAGGACATCCTGGAGAACGAGGGCATCGACGTGGTGCTCGGCGCCGACGGGATCCGCTTCGCCAGGGGCGACGGTGATTCCGGCGGCTTCACCGTCACCCCCGAAGACGGTGCGGAACCGATCGCCGGCAGCCACGTGCTCGTCGCGGTGGGTCGCCAACCCAACACCGACGACCTCGGGCTGGAGGCGGCCGGGGTGACGACCGACCGCCGCGGCTACATCGTCGTCGACGACCAACTGAGGACCAACGTCGAGCACATCTGGGCGATGGGGGACTGCAACGGACGAGGCGCCTTCACCCACACGTCCTACAACGACTTCGAGATCGTCGTAGCGAACCTGCTCGACGATGACCCTCGCAAGGTGAGCGACCGCGTCACCACCTATGCGCTCTACATCGAACCACCGCTGGGCCGCGTGGGGATGACCGTCGAGGAGGTCCGCCGGTCAGGCCGCAGAGCATTGGTGGGCAAGCGCCCGATGACCCGCGTCGGCCGGGCGGTCGAGAAAGGGGAGACGCAGGGCTTCATGAAGGTCGTCGTCGACGCCGAGACCGAGCAGATCCTCGGGGCCGCGATCCTGGGTGTGGGCGGGGACGAGGTGGTGCAGGACATCCTCGATGTGATGACCGCCGAACTGCCCTACACCGCGATCTCCCGCACGATGCACATCCACCCGACCGTCGGCGAGCTGGTGCCCACGATGCTGCAGGATCTCAAGCCGCTGCAGTAGCCACCCGCCCGGCGATCAGCTGCCGGGTGACCTCGGCGACGCGCTGCCCGAGGTGTCGACAGGTCGCCTTGTCCGCGGAGTGGACCCGGTCTGCGTCGGCGTCCACATCGGTTGCCGCGCCGGCGCCTAGCCAGAACCCCAGCCGGTTGAGGTCGTGCTCACTGCTGTTCGAGCTGTTCCACCCGGCGCCCAGGCCCAGGTTGACCCAGTCGTGTGGTGCTGGGCGGCGAACACCGCGAGCGAAACCAGGGACTGGACCTTGTCGCCGCTCTTGGCGCCGGAGCGCGGCCGGCTCAGCGTCCTACGGAGAGGTGGTGGGAGCCGCGAGGTGAAGTTCGGCCAGCGACCAGGCCAGCTCGAACTGCCGGCGGGCCTCGTCGATCATCGGCGCTGCACGAGCAGCGTCTGTGCGCAGGTGCCGATGAATCCTTGCCGGTCGAAGATCTCCGCGGTGGTGACCCCGATGCCGTCCGGGCCGATCGACCCACGCGCCCGCAGCCCGAAGTCCTGCCCGGAAGGCAGGCGGTGCAGATGCACGACGGTGTCGGTGTTCATGAAGACGAACTGTTGCGGGTCCAGCGCGGCGCCTATCCCGTTCGCCGAATCGACCACCATCGCCAGTCGCTGCAGCGCCGTCGTCGGCTCCGAATCCACCAGCGGTACAAGAGGACTCAGCCAGACCGAACCAGGCGCACCCTCCTCGGTGGCCTGCCTGCGCCAGCTGACCGCCTGCAGATATCCCGGCGCCCCCTCCCACGCGTGGGCGACGGGCTCCGGATCGCCCTCCACCAGCGGCGGGTATCGGTCGGTGGCGGCGTCCGCGGTGTCGCTGGGAGCGAGCAGCCAGGCGGTGACGCGGGCAACCGGTCGGCGGCTGCCGTCCGGGCGGTCGGTGAGCATCTCGGCGGACATCATCGAGATCCGGCTGCCCGGCCGGTCCACCCGTGCCCGGACCCGGACGATGGCCACCGGGATGGGCCCGAGGATGTCCAGCGTGAGTCGGCCGATCCGCAGCCCCGACCCCGCGGCGAGGTTCTCGATGGCCCTGGTCAGCAATGCCAGAGGCGGGGAACCGTGCTGGATCTCGGGATCCCAGTTGCTGCGGGTCCCGTCGGTGGACACGAAGAGTTCGTCCTCCCCGTCGACGCCGTGCCGACGGAACATGCAGTCGATCACGCAGCCGGCTCCGCAGCCTGCAGCACGGTGTCCGGGTCACCCTCGTCGACCACCTCGGGCCAACCCGGATACGGCGGGGGAGTGCCGCCGAACACCGGGCAGTGCGCGTGATGGGCACACCAGTCGCACAACCGCGACGGCTGCGGCCGAAAGTCGCCTGTCACACCGGCCGACTGGATGGCCCGCCAGATCGCCATCAACGTCTTCTCGAAACGCAGCAGTTCGTCGAGATCGGCCGAGTAGTCCAGCACCTGGCTGTCGGCGAGGTAGAGCAACCGCAGCCGGGTGGGCAGCACGCCGCGCGACCGCAGCAGGGCGACCGCGTAGAACTTCATCTGGAACATGGCCTTGAACTCGGCCAGCGCCCGTGCCTCCGGCGGTGCCTTGCCCGTCTTGTAGTCCACCACCCGCACCTCACCGGTGGGAGCTACGTCGATTCGGTCGACGAAGCCGCGCAGCAGCGTGCCGTCCTCGAGCTCGACCTCCACGCGCTGCTCACAGCTCTGCGGGTCGAAGCGGGTGGGATCCTCGAGCCGGTAGTACCCCGACAGCAACTTCCGCGCCTGCTCGAGCAGCTCGGCGTGCAACG
>NZ_JBAUJB010000001.1:0-1668 GCF_049683355.1 Mycobacterium sp. | reverse complement strand
CTTCTCAGTATGATTGCGCTCAAGGGTGTTTCGGCCCACAAGGATGAGTCGACGCAACAGCGCGCCGGGCTTGTCGGCAAGATCTGGCCATGCGTCGCGCGCGACACCGAGGGCATTGCTGATCTCGGCGGTTTCTGTGATTGCGTGGCGCCGGTGGTCTGTTGGCATGATCGAAGTGTAACACCTGATTCTCAGGTGCAACACCTGTGTGGCTGTGCGCGTTGGCGCTGTGCTGGTGGCTGGCCCTACTTGAACTTCTTCGCCCATGGTGCAGTCTCAACGTCACCGGCGTCACGCCGGCGGCGGTGGGGGCGGGGGAGCCGGCCACGGCAGCACAATCGGCGGCAGCCCGGGGATCTCGAAGACATTCGGGGGCGGCGGCGGTGGTGCCTCCCCGGGAGGCGGCGGAGGAGGCGGCGCACTCGGAGGGGGCGGCTGGTACACCGGCGCGGGGACGTAACCGGTGCTGGTGTTGATCGTGATGATCGAACCGGGGATGGTCTTACCCTTCGGCGACGTCCCCACGACGGTACCCCTCGAGGAGTGGCTGGCGATCGGCGTCGGTTCCGCTGCGACCTGAAAACCGGCGTCTGTCAACTTCTTCCGGGCTGCATCGAGCTTCAACCCGATCACACTGGGCACCTCGCTGCCGGGGCCGCCGTCGACGTAGCGCGGATCGGTGGGGGGCATGGCCACCGGGCCGAAGTCCTCGGCGATCGGCTTCATCGCCAGGTACCAGGTGCGGGCCGGTTCCGTCCCGCCGTACAGGTTTCCGCTACGGCACTGGCGCAGCGGATACGAGCACAGGCCCGACGGAGTCGGGGAGTCGTCGAAGATGTAGTTCGCGGCGGCGTACTGATTGGTGAAGCCCAGAAATCCCGACGACCGGTGCGATTCGGTGGTGCCGGTCTTGCCCGCCATCGGCAGATCCCAACCGACCGAACCCGCCGCGCTGGTGGCGGTTCCGCCGGTGTGGTCCTCGCCCAGCGCATTGGCCATCGTGTTGGCGAGCCCTTCCGGGACGGCCTGCTCGCAGGGCGTCGTGTCGAGGGAGACCTCACCGCCGTGGCGGTCGAAGACCTTGTCGATCGGGCTGGGCGGGCACCACACACCACCCGAGGCCAGCGTCGCGGCCACATTGGACAACTCGAGCGCGTTGAGCTCCAGGGGGCCGAGCGTGAACGATCCGAGGTTCTGCCGCTTGACCCAGTCGGCGATGCTTTCGTTGGTCTCGGGGTCGTACGCGCGGGCGGTCCCCGGCTCGGCGTAGGACCGCAGCCCGAGCCGGACCGCCATGTCCACCGCGCGGGGCACACCGACCTGGGAGATCAGCTTGGCGAACGCGGTGTTCGGCGATTTCGCCAGCGCATCGGTCACGTTCAACTGGCCGGCGAATCCGGAGACGTTCTTTACACACCAGGTCTTCGGCGGGCACCCCGGTTCGGTGCTGTCGCCCAAGCCGGTCCCCCGGAATGTCTGCGGTACATCCAGTTTCGCATTGATGCCCATCCCCATCTCCAGCGCCGCGGCCGTCGTGAAGATCTTGAAGATCGAGCCGGCGCCGTCGCCGACGAGGGAGAAGGGCTGCGGCTGCACCGTCTGCCCGGCGTTGAGGTTCAGCCCGTAGGTGCGGCTGTCCGCCATCGCGAGGATGCGGTGGGAGTCCTT